>VRUH01000011.1:52097-98516 GCA_019456185.1 Candidatus Glassbacteria bacterium
GCGGGTGACCGTGCGCGTGGTGATGTCCGGCGAAACGGGCGGTAACAACTTCGAATTGCTGCAGCGGGTCGAGCTGGCGACCGAGGGCGGTCTCGAAATCCAGACCCCGGCGCTGCGGATTCCCGGCGAAGCGGCTGTTTACTGGCGGGTGGGCGTAACCGGGGACTCGCTGGAAAGCGCTCTGGTTATCGGGCTGGGTGAGGCGCAGGAAAAAATCCGCAAGCAGGCGGCGCTCAGCGGCTCGTCGCCGGAGCGGTTCGACCCGCTGCTGGGACGCTGGTCGTGGGCGCAGGGGCTGGCGCACAACGCCGAGGGTTTCCTGCCTGCGGACTCGCAGTTCGAGAGCGTGAGGATCGAATATCGGCGTCAGCAATATCAACTGCTGTGGTGGGAGATGGATTCCCTGATAGTTTATTTCGTGCTCGTGCTGGTGTTTGCCCTGGCTTTCAAGCCGCTGTTCCGGGTGGCGCTCTGAACCTGATACAAATAGTTGCGAGCGGATTATATCGGCCCGGTGCAAATCGTCTGCGCCGGGTTTTCTCTGTTCGGGGAGCGAATCAGCTAGTGAGTATTACTTGTCCTTCTTGACCCGGGCCGGCCAAAGTTTTAAAGTTTTGCTTTACTGTTTTATTCTTTGTCCGGAAAACCTGGGCCTTGTGTCTCCAGGTATCAAAGTGCCCAAAGTTGGATTTGACGGGAATATTAATCAATGAGTGAAACAAAACCATCACCGGGCCCGGATTTCGTCCGGGCGATCGTGGCCAAAGACAATGAAACCGGCAAGTGGGACGGGCGGGTGGTTACCCGTTTCCCACCCGAACCCAACGGTTACCTGCATATCGGCCATGCCAAAAGTATCGCGCTCAATTTCGGGATCGCGCTGGAGAACGGCGGCACCTGCCATCTGCGCTTCGACGACACCAACCCGATCAAGGAAGAGCAGGAGTATCTCGAGTCGATCAAGCGCGATGTGAGCTGGCTGGGTTTCAGCTGGGGCGGGCACGAGTACTACGCCTCCGATTATTTCGGCCAGCTCTATCAGTGGGCCGTCCAGCTCGTGGAGGCGGGCAAGGCGTTTGTCTGCCAGCTCGACAACGAACAGATGCGCGAGTACCGGGGGACGCTCACCGAGCCCGGCAGGAACAGCCCCTGGCGCGACCGTCCCGCACAGGAAAACCTGGCGCTGCTGGAACGGATGAAAAACGGCGAGTTCGAGGAGGGCAGCCACACCCTGCGCGCCAGGATCGACATGGCGCACCCCAACCTCAACATGCGCGACCCGGTGATCTACCGAATCCTCAAAGCCGACCACCATCGCACCGGCGACAACTGGTGTATCTACCCGATGTACGATTTCGCTCACGGCCAGAGCGACTCGATCGAAAAAGTGACTCTCTCGATCTGCACACTGGAGTTCGAGGACCATCGCCCGCTCTACGACTGGTATCTCGACCAGCTCGGAATCTACCACCCCCGGCAGATCGAGTTCGCGCGGCTCAACCTGACCTATACGATCCTCAGCAAGCGGCGGCTGATCGAACTGGTGAAAGAGAAGTTTGTCGACGGCTGGGACGACCCCCGCATGCCGACTATCAGCGGGATGCGCCGCCGGGGCTACCCCCCCGAGGCGATCCGCGCCTTCTGCCACCGGATCGGAGTCAGCAAGACCGGGAGTACCGTGGATATCGCCCTGCTTGAGCACCACGTCCGCGAATACCTCAACGAGCACGCCCAGCGGCGCTTTGCCGTGCTCGATCCGCTGAAAGTAGTTATCGAGAATTACCCCGAGGGCAAGACCGACGAGCTGGAATGCATCAACAACCCCGAGGACCCCGCGGGCGGCACGCGGAAAGTGAAATTCTCCAGGGAAATTTATCTCGAGCGCGAGGATTTCATGGAAGACCCGCCGCGCAAGTTTTTCCGGCTGGCTCCGGGCCGCGAGGTGCGGCTGCGCTACGCCTATTTCATCACCTGCAACGAAGTGATCCGGGACCCGGACACGGGCGAAGTTGCGGAACTGCGCTGCTCCTACGACCCGGCAACCCGCGGCGGGGACGCTCCCGACGGACGCAGGGTGAAAAGTACGCTCCACTGGGTCAGCGCGGAGCACTCCCTGCCGGCCGAGGTCAGGCTCTACGACCGCCTGTTCGGCTGCAAGTACCCCGGCGAGGTTGGCGACGGCGAGGACTGGAAAAACAATTTCAACCATGATTCGCTGCAGGTGCTCACCGGCTGCCGCGTGGAGCAGTCGCTCGCCGAATTCGAGCCGGGGCGGACAGTCCAGTTCGAGCGCAAGGGATATTTCCACGTGGACGACTACTCGACAGCCGACCGCCTGGTTTTCAACCGGACTGTCGAGCTGCGCGACTCGTGGGCTAAAATAGCCAGGCAGCAGAATCCGCAGCATAAATAGCTCACCCCCGTGCCCGGCGGTTAGAATTCATCCGGGGCTTTTTACGGCATTCCTTTTGCTTCGCCAATCCCGCCGATATATTAACTTACCTGAGAGTGTTTCGCACAATCGTATTAACACCGGTTAAGCCGATGAATGCCGTAAAACTTGTTCTGCTGACGCTGATAAGCTGCGCCTGCGTTCTCTGCCCCGGCGTTCTCGGTGCCCAGACCGGCAGCGCCCGTCCCCGAATCGGTCTCGCTCTCTCTGGAGGGGGCGCCAAGGGTTTCTCGCATATCGGCGTGCTCAAGGTTCTGGAGGAGGCCGGCGCGGGTGTGACGCTCGGCTGGCACAGTCCGATCGGGCCGCTGGAGTATACTGTCAGTTACGGCAACAGGCGCAGTGAACTGTTGAACTACGTCAACGTGGGCTACCGATTTTAGTTCGCCCTGCTGATCGGGGCCAGGATCCGGCCCAGCAGGTCGTCGCTGCCGTCCATGCGCTGAAGGTCCGGGTAACGCGGGCCTTCGCAGTATTCCAGTTTCACTGTCTTGAAGAATCCGCTGTTTTCGACAAGCAGTTCGATCGGCCCGCCGGACTTGCGAGTCAGCTCCACGGCCCGGCGTAGCTGCCCGGCGGAGAATGTTCTCGAGTTCACGGCCTGGATCACCATCCCCGGGGCCAGTCCGGCCTCATCGGCCGCCGTGCCTGGGATCACGTCGGCGATTATCCCCTTGCCTCCGACTTCGATCCCCACCGACGCCGACAGGTCGGCCGCGCCGCTGATGCCCTCGCTCGTTTTCTGGTATTCGCTGCGTTTTTCACCGAGCACCAGCCGCCAGCCGCAGAGTTCCAGTCCGGCCAGCGGAGCGTGGGGCGCCCTGGAGCGAACCCGCCCCGTCAGGTGGGAGCGCCAGTCGTAGGGCTGCACCGTCTCCAGCGCCGCCACCAGGTCGTCGAAAGTGTACGGCGACACCTGTGGTCCGGATTCCTGTCCGCCGTAAAACAGCCGGCAGAAATCATCCAACGATTTCCGCCCCCCGCTCCGGGTGCGGATTATCCCGTCGACTTCCATCCAGATAAACACACCCTCGCGGTAAAAATCAACTCCGCGACGCCAGGCGGCCCAGTCGCTGCGCGCCCCGAACAGCAGTTGCGCGCTGACAGCGGTGTCCTCCAGCGGCCGCCACGATCTCCCCTTGCGGTTCTCGATCCACTGAGCGTAGGCCGCGATTACCTGCCGCGTCCAGTCCTCGCTCCACAAGCCGCTGCGCGCCGTGAGCACCATCGTCAGGTAATGGGTCAGGCCCTCGTAGACCCACAGCAAACCGGTCACCTTCTCCTGCTGGTAATCGGCGGTAGCCATCCCCGCGGGCCGGCGGTACTTGCCGTTCCAGGAATGGATCATCTCGTGAGCAAGCAGCGAACAGGCCAGCTTGTGCCGATCATCGTCGATCAGCATTTCCTCGCCCTCCCTGTTATCGCTCGACTGGTGGTGTTCCAGCCCGAAATGGGCGATATAGTCGCTCATGGTCAGCAGGAACCGGTAAGAATCGTAGTGCCTCGCACCGAAGAGGGCCAGCGCCTCAGTCACCAGCTTTTTGTAGTCTTCCACCTGCTGATCGCTGATCTCCAGACCGGCCTGCTGGTCGCAGAAAAGCTCGAGATAATGCGGTACGCCGCCCTCGGGAGTCAGATCGACCCGCCGATAGTGACGGCCGGCGACCAGCGGCGAATCGATCAGGCGCTGCAGTGAAACAGGGGCGAATTCCACCAGGCCGGGGAGTTGCGAGTGCACCGGCAGAGCCGCGGCCCAGTCCCAGTTTTCCGGCAGACGCAGCGTGACTTTGTATTCCAGATCAGCGGCCAGGGCGCCGGCCGGGTAAAGCAGCAACTGGTTCCAGTTGACCACGGCCAGCCTGGAGGTAGCCGAGGCCGAGGCGGTAAAACGCCCTGCGTTCGGCGGAGCCGAGAGGAAATCGAGTTCCACCCGGACAACGGTAACGCCGGAGGGGACTTCCGCGCGGACCGTGAACATGTCGGTCGGGTCGCGCCACCAGTCGAGCTGCTTGTCTCCCGCGCTGATCCTGATACCGGCCAGATCGGTAATCGGTCCTGTCGGGCCGTGCTCTCCCGGAATCCATTTAGGGTAGACAAGCGCCAGCTCTCCGGCCTTTGCCGGAAACGTGAGTTCGGCGTGGAACATCCTGCGGCCTGAGTCCGACAGATCGACCTCCATCCCGACTTCCGCTGCCGCGGGCCGGGCCGTGAATATCAGTGTCAGACAAAACAGCAGAATGGCTTTCACGTTCCGGTTCCACAGCATGTTATCTTCCTCCATCGGTTCTCGATGAAAATAAAAGTATTCGCAACAAAGGATAATGCCGGTGGACTCTCCGCAGCGCGACGGAGACCGGACAAGGCCAATAATAGAGCGCGGAGCGCGGCTTGTCAAAGGAGTCGGGGGGATCGCGGCGCAAGCAGGGTCGGAAAGTTTTCCGTCGTCCAGGATGGCCCGGTCAGGCCTCTATCCTTTCCGTGCCGGACGACCAGCCTGCAAAGAAAAAAGACCCGTCTTACGGCGGGTCTGTAACCTGGTCGCTCAACTGTCCGGACGGAACGGACTACTCTTCGAGGCAGCCGCCCGCCCTGATATCCAACAGCAGGCGGATAAGATCGGCTATCCCGAGCCGATCGTCACCGTTGTAGTCCAGGCATGGATCGTCGGCGCCATCGCGTACCCGCGCCACCCATTCGACCACATCGCCGATATCGGCACCACCGTCGCCGTTGAGGTCGCAGTCGCACGTATCGGCAGGTTCCGGCTGCTGCCCCGGGTTCGGGTACTGGATGTCCACCCAGTTGGCGTTGTGCACCAGAGTTACCGTGGTATCGCTCGTAACGCCAGCCAGTATGATACGCCACGCATGGTCTGCCGGAGGAGGATCGTAGAGCTTATTGTCGTTGAAATCCGCGAACGCATCGATGTTGTAGGTTACTCCGCTGGCGAGGATATTGCTGAACGTGGTGCTGAAATCGCCATCAACTATCCCCGCGAGTTCGTATTCCGCAACTTGCTGGCCGGTAGACGTATTGACAAGCCGCAGTTTGAAAAGCTGGTTTTCGTGGGTGGGCGTGAAACTGGTCATATTCACGGTGAGGTCGTATTGGGCGCTGGCCGGTAGCCAGGCCAAGGCTACTGAAATAACGGCCGCCGTGGTCATGCGCTGTATTTTCCCGCGAAGGCTCCCTTCCCCACTGAACGTACCCGACACTATCATTCGCAAATCTCCTTCTCTCTATTGGCATTGAATCCCGGTCTTGAGATATAACTTTTCAAGCTGGAATTCAATCAATTGTTATTTCCAGATAAGATTAGTTCCGACTGAAAAAAACCTTCCATCCCGTATGCAATTCAGCTATTTTCCATTAAATTATACAACCATACGTCTTTTAGTAAGTTACTGCGATATTGCGCAATACTTATCCGTATTTTCAAAAAATTCCCGGTCGTCCGCAATTGATCCAGTCGCGCTGCGATTGGACATCCGGCTGCCGATCATGTATAATTCTTACCCGGGAATTGCAGAAACGAGCCATCTAGCTGTGATGTGAACTCGATATTTTCTTGCCGGCAAGGGGAACGATGAGCGACGAGATCAGTAACGGTCAGGGCAGCGAGGAAGTTCTCGAACTGATTATCAATCTGGTGAACAAATCGGACATCTCTTCGATAAAGCAGATTGTATCCGAGATCCTCGAAGTTATCCGCGACGAGGATTCCAGCGCCAAGGACCTCAAGGACATTATCGAGCGGGACCCGCCCCTTTGCGCCAGGCTGCTCAGGCTGGCCAACTCCGCCCACTACGGGTATGCGAAAACCATCAGCGACATCCAGGAAGCGATTATCTGTATCGGTTTCGATGCGGTCCGTGAACTGGCCCTCAACCAGAAAGTCTGCGAGCTCTTCAAGCAGGAGGATGTCCGCTACTGCTATTCCCGCTGGGAACTCTGGAAACACAGCTCCGCCGTGGCCGTGACCAGTAAAATGATCTACCGTCGCGAATTCCGGAAAAGGGGCGATGACATCTACGTGGCCGGCCTGCTGCACGATATCGGCATAATAGTCGAGGACCAGTTTTTTCCCGAGTTGTTCAACAGCGCGCTGGAAACGTTCTGCCGGGGCGAACGCAATCTGGACGATATCGAAAGGGAAATTCTGAAAATCGACCACGCCATGATCGGGCGGACTATCGGGGAGGACTGGGAATTTCCCGACGATCTGATCCAGGCGATCGGGATGCACCACGACCCGTCCGCGTGTAAAAGAGATCAAAAACAGTTCGTATACACCGTTTACCTGGCCAACTATATCTGTCAGCGCGACAAGATCGGTTTTATCGAAGTCAACAAACGGGATGCCACCAGGTACCATAAATACCTGAGCGAACTGGGAATCAGCGAAAAGTCGTTGAACCTGGTGATGGAAGATGTCCGGGCCGAATTGAAAAAGCTCGACGAGCTGGATAAGTTCGATTAGGGGTTGAATGAATGGGTAAGCCTGCCGCACGGGATGAACAGGAAACGCTGCGGATCAAGCTCAAGCATCTGCAGAACGATTTCGAGCTGACGCGCGAGGAGTATGAATCCACCTCCCGCCGTTACCTGGATATCCTGGTCGAACTCAAGAACAAGAACGAGCAGCTGATAGATCTGCAGAAAAACCTCGAAAAGCTGGTGGCAAGCCGCACCGAACAGCTGGAGAAAACCCAGCAAGTCCTCCAGCAGAAAAGCGAGGAACTTCAGGTGATGATCGACTGCTCGCCGGCGATGATATTCTACAAGGACTCGAAAGGCAGATACGTTCGCGTCAATAAGGCTTTCGCGGAATTCACCGGAATGCCGATCAAAAAAATTATCGGCAAAACCAACGACCAGGTATTCAAAAGCGCCGACAGCGGGTTTGTCGCCGACGACAGTACCGTAATCAGCACAGGTGAAGCGGTAGTCGACCAGAGCGTGAATGTCAGTACCACGAGGGGAGAGCGGGACCTGCTGGTCACCAAACTGCCCTACCACGGCGACGAAGGAAAAACGGTGGGTATTGTCGGTTTCGCCCTCGACGTCACCGATCATCGCCAGCTCGAATACGAAAAGAGCAAGGTTATCAAACTTGAATCCCTTGGTGTACTGGCCGGCGGTATCGCCCACGATTTCAACAACATCCTGACAGCCATCCTGGGTAACATCTCTCTGAGCCAGACCATGGTGGAACACGAAGACGAGATTTTCCGCAGACTGAAAAACGCGGAAGACGCCTGCCTGAAGGCCAAGGACCTGACCCAGCAGCTGTTGACCTTTGCCCGCGGCGGCACGCCTGTCAAGAAAACGACCTCCCTGCGCGAGATGATCAAGGAAATCACCCGGTTCGCCCTCAGCGGAAGCAATGTTCGCTCCTGTTTTGAAATCGCCGATGACCTCAAGAACGTCGACGTGGACGAGGAGCAGATTACCCAGGTTATTAATAACCTCGTGCTGAATGCTGCCCAGTCGATGCCGGAGGGGGGCGTGATCAATGTTAACGCCGGCAATGTCAGTCTGAAAAAGAATAACGCCTTCTCACTGGCGCCCGGCGACTATATCAAGATTTCAATCGCCGACAGGGGCCACGGGGTCTCGCCGGAAGATTTGCCCCATATTTTCGACCCGTTTTTCACCACCCGCGAGTCCGCCAGCGGGATGGGCAGCGCCACGGCATGGTCAATCGTGAAACGCCACGGCGGCCACATCACAATCGAATCCGAACCGGACAACGGCTCGGTTTTCGAAATTTACCTGCCAACTTCCTCCGCCGGCCGGAGTGAAACAAAAGAAGCAGCCGGCGACAACAACTCGCCGGCCTTGAATATCCTGGTCATGGATGACGACGAGATGGTCTGCGATATCGCCGGACACATCCTGACCCACCTGGGACATTCGGCCGAGTTTGTGTACGAGGGCGAAGAAGCGGTCCGGTTGTTCGGCCAGGCCGAAAACAACGGCAAGCCGTTCGACCTGGTGATTCTGGACCTGACGATCCCCGGCGGCATGGGGGGCAAACAGACCGTGGTTAGATTGCGCGAAATCAACCCGGAAGTTAAAGCTCTGGTTTCCAGCGGATATTCCAACGATCCGGTTCTGACCAATCACAGCCGGTACGGATTCGACGGGGTCGTGACGAAACCGTTTAATGTAGATGGTTTGCGCAAAAGCATGGAAGCCGTGATTGCCCGCCGGTAGGTTTGCCGACTTATCCGTAAGATGTCTTACGGATTAGCCACACGTCACCGAAGTCCGAAGGGTAGACGGATGAAAATCGTCATACTGGTTCTGGTGATCGTTATTTTCCTGAGCATTGTAGCCTACCGCCTCTACCAGCAGAGGGCTCTGCTGAAAAAGAGCCAGGATTACGAGAACCTGCTGCGGGATGCGCGGGTGACCCGCTATCAATACACCCAGGCCCTGCAGACTACCCGCGAGATTCTCCAGGAAGTGGAACGGCTCGAGGAAAAGCCGAAATCACTCAAGGCGGAAATTTACAACTACCACCAGGAGATGCGGATTCAGATCGAGCATTTGCGCAAACAACGCGCGACCTCGACAAACAGTGAACTGGACAAGCGCACTATTGCCCAGATGGAAAACGACCTCGCCGAAAAATGGGCTCATACCGACGCCAGGAAAAAAGTCTGCCTCGAAGCTGAAAATACGTGCGCCGAGGCCAGGCAAAAACTCAATGCGCGGGAGGAGGAAGAGTTGCGGATAACCGAAAAATGGACCGAGCAGAAAAACGCTGTTATGACGACTTATCAACAGCTCAAGGAAGAAATCCTGGTTACCGATCCGATGAAGTATTTCAGCTAGAACAGCCTGTTAAGATTGCCCCGCCCGCCCATCTGCTTATCAACCTTGTCATCAGCGCCAACCGGTAATATCTTTTGTCGGCTTTTTGAACATTCGGACTCAATTTTCCCAAACAAAGCCTAAATTCAGTATCGCGGATCGGCATGAAGCGGCTTGATAAGATTCTATCTCCCCTCCTCTGCCTGCTGCCGGCTGTTCTTTCCCCGGCCGCCGGTCAAACCGGGTCTGACAGCCTGCCTGTCAGCGGAGCCGATATAATCATCCAGGTGTCGACAACTCAAAAGCCGGTCACGGTTGACGGCAGACTGGATGAACCGGCCTGGCGGGACGCCGTTCCCTACCTCGACTATTTCTTCCAGCAGGAACCGCTGGACAGGGCTCCCAGCAGCCAGAAAACCGAACTGAGAGTACTGCAGGACGGTGCCTATATCTATTTCGGGGCAATCTGCTATGAACAGGACCCCTCGCAGATTTTCGCCACGGTCAAGCGTCGTGACGGCAGCTTCCTTTCAGACGACGCTTTCGAGCTGCTGATCGACACGTTCCAGGACAAACGCAACAGTTTCGCGTTCGGCACCAACCCGTTCGGGGCCAAGATTGATGCGATCATCAGCGATGAAGGAAACCATATCAACAAAAGCTGGGACTGTATCTGGTACTGCAAGACCTCGGTTGACGAGCGCGGCTGGATAATCGAAATAGCCGTCCCGTTCAAATCGCTCAAATACAAGCACGGCGAGACAGTTGACTGGGGCCTCAATATCACGCGCGAGATCAAGCACAGCAAGGAAGTGACCTATCTGGCGCCGATCCCGCGGGGGCTGGGGCACAACGGCAAGTTCAAGGGCTCGCTGTTTGCAACATTGCGCGGTATCCGCCCGCCTGAGTCGGCCCTGAACCTCGAGGTCCAGCCATATCTGACTTCAGGGCGAAGCTGGCTTTACGAGACGGACCAGCGCGACAACGAACTCGGCAGCGGATTCGACATCCGCTACAAATTTACGCCCCAGCTCAATTTCGATTTCAGCTACCAGACCGATTTCGCCCAGGCCGAGGCCGATGAGGAGATCGCCAACCTGACCAGGTTCAACATCAACCTCAAGGAAAAACGGGAGTTCTTCCTCGAAAGCGCCGGGATCTTCAATTTCGGCGGGGGTCAAAGCGCGGGCGGCACGCTGGTGGGAGCTCGCCGGGGAGAGAGCTACAAGCTCTTCGAGTCGCGCACGATCGGGATCCACGACGGCCGCAAGGTGCCGATGTGGGGCGGAGCCAAACTGGCCGGCCGCGCCGGCAGGTATTCGCTGGGCGTGATGAACATGCAGAGCAAGCACGCTATCCTGGACGACACCACCACCGTGCCCTCGACCAACTTCACTGTCGCCCGGCTCAAGCGTGACTTCCTGACCAACAGTTACGTGGGGATGCTGCTGCTTAACAAACAGAGCAATCCCGACCTGTATTCGCGGACTGTGGGAGCGGATTATTTCCTGGCCTTCACTCCCGAGGTGATTTTCAACGGTTCGCTGGCGCGCTCATTCGTACCCGCTGGAGGCGGCAACCATTGGGCAGGCGAAACGCGGTTTATCGTCAACAAGGAGTGGATCGATTTCCAGGCGAGCTACACCCATCTCGACAGCCTGTTCGATCCGGAGATGGGTTTTATCCAGCGAGGCAACATCCGCAGCTACGACGCCATCCTGGCCCTGACCAAGTGGCTCAACAACGGCGTGCTCAGGAGCCTGTCGGCGGTCAAGGATATCGAGTACAAGACCGACCATCACAACACGCTGGTCCGCAGGGAAAACCGCTATAATTTCTACGCCACCCTGGCCAGCGAGGACAAGCTGTTTTTCTCGGTCCACAAGCTGCACGAATACCTGCCGTTCGATGACGAGATCCGCGAGATCCCGATCGCCGCCGGAGGCTACACCGGCTACCATAAACACGTCAGGTTCAACTCTTACAGGGGCAGGAAATTTTCCGGCTCACTCAGCTACCGCTGGGGAGCGCTGCTCGATGGCACTACCACCAGCTTAAGTGTCACCAACCAGACCAAGATCAGCAACAGCTTCAATATCGACCTGACCTACAAACGCGAGGAGCTGGACCTGAGCCAGGGCTCGGTAACCGCCAACGTGATCGGGGGGCGGTTCATCTACTCTTTCACCACCGAGTTGTTCGCCAAGTATTACGTGCAGTGGAACGACGCCGACCGTCACTTTTCCTCGAATCTGCTCGTGGACTATATCTTCCGTCCCCGCTGTCACTTCTATTTCGTGTTTAACGATAACCGGGACCGTAACCTGCTCACCCGTAACCACCTCCGCGACCGCCAGGTCCTGCTGAAACTGACCTACCTGTGGAACGTCTGAGCCGCCCTCCCTAGTTCAGTTCCAGCACCACTATCCGGTCATATGGGTCGCTGAGTTCAGCAGGCAGGCGGACCAGCGTGCCGATATCAGTCCTGGCGATATCCACCGCCGCGCCGTCGAGCGTCCGCGCCCGGGCTATCTCCAGCTCCGTTACCGGAAGAGCCACTACCCGCGCCGATTCATCGAGCACGTGAACGTAGACCTTCCGGCCATCCGCCGAAATTGTCGCGGCGCCCCAGCTCTGCGGCGGGCAGGGTCCCTTGCGCGTCCTGTAAATCGCCTCCCCGTTGCGCTCCAGCCACTCGCCCACCTCCAGCAGGCGCTGTCTGTGGTCCTCCTGGATCGTGCCATCGGGCCTGGGGCCGACATTCAGCAGCAGGTTCGCCCCGTAGCCGGCGGCGCGGGCCAGCGTGTGCACCAATTCCCGCACGCTCTTGGCTTTCTTGTCCCGCTGGTCGTAACCCCACGAGTTATTGATCGTCTGGCACATCTCCAGCGGCAGATCGCTGATCCCCGAACCCTTGTTATACGGGTCCTGGCCCGGCAGCCCTTTCTCGAACATCTGGAAATCCTCGCCGGGAAAGGGGGCCACGTGGTGGTTGCTGCCAACCAGGGCGGCCGGCTGCAGGCGATGGATCAGGCCGTAGGTGCGCTCCAGGCGCCAGTCGGCGTCCGGCTTTTCCCACATCCCGTCGAACCAGATCCCGCCGACAGGACCGTAATTGGTCAGCAGTTCGCTCAACTGGGAATCCATGTAGTCCAGGTAGCTGTTCCAGTCCCCCGACTCCGGACGGCCGTGGGCGTAGCTTCCGCCCCGAGGCCAGTAGTCGGGGTGGTGCCAGTCGAGCTGGCTGTGGTAGAAAAACAGCTTGAGGCCGTGCCGCCGGCACGCCCCGGCCAGCATCTCCAGGATATCGCGGCCATAGGGTGCGGCGTCGACCACGTCGTACTCCGAGTGGCGGCTGCCGAACATCGCGAACCCGTCGTGGTGCTTGCTGGTGATCGTGATATAGCGCATCCCGGCCTTTTTCACCAGTTCGCACCACGAGTCCGGGTCGAAATTGACCGGGTTGAACCGGACCGGCAGTTTCTCGTACTCCTCGATCGGAATGTCTTCGTTGTGCATCACCCATTCGCCGCGGCCCAGCACGCTGTACACTCCCCAGTGGACGAACATCCCGTAGCCGGCATCGCGGAACCATTCGCGCGCCTCTATGTTTTCGGCGGAGGGAACATAGCCGGTTTCGGCCGTTACCGGCGTGAATGCGGGTGCAGTGAGCAGAACCAGCAGTAAAGATAAAGGCGTAAGTCTGCGCATGGTCTGAATCCTTGCTGAATTAGAAGATATATCCGGGGTTTTATCAATTTCTCGCGGTCAGGTCGTAAAAGCAATTTTTTTCCATCAGTGACATCCGGGATTTACCCTGCCCGTCATCGAGCGCAACATTTGATATTCGGGTCAACGCAAAAAGGCCGCGTACTGTTGACATTCAACAATATGCGGCCCTCTTATCTGGTAGCGGAGGAGGGATTCGAACCCCCGACACGCGGATTATGATTCCGCTGCTCTAACCAACTGAGCTACTCCGCCTCATTTGCTCCGCAAGGGGATGAGAAAGATAGTTTTGCTCCTGAGGTATGTCAACTATATTTTGTTGACACCGAGTTTCCAGACCCGCTGTTTCGCTTAATCTGAGCAAGGTTACGTCCCGTTGATCGAGATCCCCGCCGAAGACCGGATTGTCGCTCCGGCCGCTGCCGGCCACTGCGAAACCAAAGTAAAAGGCAGCCGGTTTATCGCCATCTGCGCCGCTGCGGCCGACAGGGGCGCCGCGGAAAATTTCGTAGCCGGTGAACGCAGGCGCTACCACGGCGCCACCCATCACTGCTGGGCCTGGCGCGAGCTTGCACCCGGCGAGGCGGCGTTTGCCTGGGACGATGACGGGGAACCCTCGGGCACGGCCGGCCAGCCGATCCTGAACGCGGTGGACAGCGCCAAGCTCCGCGGAGCCGTCGTGGTGGTTACCCGCTATTTCGGTGGTACTAAACTCGGTACCGGCGGACTGGCCCGGGCCTACGGCGAGGCGGCGGCCGGTGCGGTAGAAAATTCCGGCCTGCGGCAAGGAATGCATGCCGAAATGTTCCTGATTACAGTCGATTACGCACAGTTGAGGGCCGTAAACCGCCTGTTGGAGAGTTTTCCCGTGATGGTGACCGGGCGCGAGTTCACGGACAATGTCGGCCTGAATATTGCAGTTTCATCGAGCCGGGCCGGGCGTTTCGCCGAATCGGTGGCTGAAATCACCGCCGGGCGCGCCGGGATCGAGCGCCTGGGATACCGCACGGTATTCGCGGTCGATAAATGAGCAGTTTTCAACATGGAATCTTTCGCCAGGGACGGTGATTGATGAAGCCAAGCACAGAGATAAAGCAGACCGCAAACACCAAAGATAACCTGCCCGATTCTCTCCCCCTTCTCCCGCTGACCGACCGGGTTGTCTTCCCCAATGTCGTGGTGCCAGTGATGGTGCCTGAGGGGTCGTTCGCCCAGCTTGTCGAAAACAATATCTCGGACAGGCAGCTTGTCGCCCTGGGCTTCCCGGGTAACAATGCCGGCCGCGCCGACGGCGACCGGCCGGAAAACCCGTTCCTGCCGGTTGGCACGCTGGGCCGCGTGCTGAAGATGATGCGGATGCAGGACGACTCGATCCGGCTGCTGATCCAGGGGGTGCGGCGCATAAGGCTGAAAGATATCCGCTCCGAGGGCGTAATCTATTACTGCTCTCCCACCGAAATCAGGTTCAGCCCGGAGCCGCAGGTGCAGCTGGCGGCCCTGCGCAAGGCCCTGTTGCTGCTGTTTTACGAGATGATCGATCTGAACCCCAACCTCAGCGAGGACCTTCGCGAGGCCAGCGACATTATCGCCCTGGCCGGAGACCTCGCCGATTTCGTCTCGGCCAATATCGAATTGCCCCTGCAGGAAAAACGCCAGGTATTTCTCACGCTCAACCCCCGCGACCGGGCCCAGATGGTTATCGACCTGCTGGTGCGCGAACGCAACCTGATCGAACTCAGCCGTCAGATTCAGACCAAGGTCAAGAGCCAGCTGGACAAGGAACAGCGTGAATATTACCTCCGCGAGCAGTTGCGCGTGATCCGCCTCGAGCTCGGCGAGGACGATCCGCACAAGCGCGAACTCGACCAGTTGAGCGAGGAGATCGAGGGCGCGGAGATGAGCGAGGAAGCACTGGAGATGGCCCGCCGCGAACTCGACCGGCTGAGGAGAATCCCGCCCTCGGCCTCCGAATACCACGTCTCGCGCACCTGGCTCGACTGGCTGATCAATCTCCCCTGGCAGACATTCGGCCGGGAGCGGATCGATATCAACGAGGCCCGCCGGATCCTTGACGAGGACCATTACAGCCTGAACGAGGTCAAGGAGCGGATTATCGAGTTCCTGGCCGTGCGCCAGCTCAAACCAGACAGCAAGGGTCCGATTATCTGTTTCACCGGACCTCCGGGTGTGGGCAAGACCTCGCTTGGCAAGTCGGTGGCCCGCGCGCTGGGCCGCAAGTTCTGCCGGATCGCCCTGGGCGGCATCCGCGACGAGGCCGAGATCAGGGGTCACCGCCGGACCTATATCGGCTCGATGCCCGGCTGGCTGATCCAGGTGATCCGCAGGGCCGGGGTCAACAACCCGGTGGTGATGCTGGACGAAATCGACAAGCTGGGCACCGACCGCGGCGACCCGGCCAGCGCGCTCCTGGAGGTGCTCGATCCGGCCCAGAACAGCCAGTTCAGCGACCACTATCTCGAGGTCAATTTCGACCTCTCGAATGTCTTCTTTATCGCCACGGCCAACCTCCAGCACCAGATTCCCCACGCCCTGCGCGACCGCCTGGAAATAATCGAGATCAGCGGCTACACGCCCGCCGAAAAATGGCGGATCGCCGAGCGGCACCTGATCCCCCGTCAGCTCGAAGAAAACGGACTTGCCGGCGAGAACATGCTCAAGCTGCCCGAAAAAACGGTCCTGAAAGTTATCGGCAGCTACACCCGCGAATCCGGAGTCAGGGAGCTGGAACGCTGTCTGGCCACTCTCTGCCGTAAAACCGCACTGACTCTGCTGGAGGGCGGCTTCCACTCCAAAATCCTGCCCCAGGAGCTGAACTCGTTTCTGGGAGTGCCCAAGTTCCTGCCCGAGACAGCGGGACGAAGCCCGGAAGTGGGAACGGCCACTGCGCTTGCCTGGACCGCCTACGGCGGCGAGATCCTGTTTGTCGAGGCGCTGAAAATGGATGGCGGGAAAAATTTCGACCTCACCGGCCAGCTGGGCGAGGTGATGCGGGAGTCGGCGTTGGCCGCGTTCAGCTATCTTCGCGCCAACCAGCACAGCATGGGGATCGACCCGGAGACGTTCGCCGCCTGCGACGTCCATCTTCACGTACCCAGCGGGGCCACTCCCAAGGACGGACCCTCGGCCGGCGTGGCCATTCTCGCCTCCCTGGCCAGCCTGCTGGGCGGCGTGCCGGTCCGCCACGACGTGGCGATGACCGGCGAGATAACCCTGCGCGGCAAGGTGCTGCCCGTGGGCGGAGTGAAGGAGAAAGTCCTCGCCGCCCATCGCGCCGGAATCAAGAAAGTAATCCTGCCCGCGGACAACGAAAAAGACCTGTCCGATCTGCCTGTGGAGGTCAGCCGGGAGCTGACATTCAGCCTCGTGGACGATGTCCGTCAGGCACTGGAGATAGCTCTGGAACGCGATGAGGAGTAACAAGCAAGGGTATCCGGACCCCTGCCGCCAACCCACTCCATTGACAAGCCGACCGTTTGCGACTAATATTGGAATCGGGTGCAGGAAACTCGATCCGGCCCGGTTCGAACCATGACGAGTCAACTTGGCGGGCTTGCGAAAAGATGTGGGATTTCCCCGAAAAATACGACTTCCTCGACGAGTTGGTCGACAAGGATACGCAGTACAGCAAGGAAGCCTACGTTTTCGTGCTGGACAGCCTGCGTAACCTGATCGAGGCCCTGGAAGAGGTGCGGCATGTTTCGGGCCGGGAACTGAGCGACGGCTGCCGCAGGCGCGCCCTGGAACTCTACGGCCCGCTGGCCCGCACCGTGCTCGAACACTGGGGAATCTACCGGACCGATGATATCGGCGAGATCGTGTTCAACCTGATCGAGGCCAAACAGCTCACCAAGACCGAGGAAGACAGCAAGCAGGATTTCAAGAACGTGTTCGATTTCACCGAGGCGTTCGAGAAGAACTACCCCTGGGGCAAAGTCACCTGAGCCGCAAGCCGCTCCTTCCCGCTGTGTTGCCAATTATCGCGAAACAACTGTTGCTTTTCCAGTCCGATCCGTATCTCCATAATTCTGGTAATTCCTCGTCCGCTAAGTCTTGCATCTCGACTCGCTATCCGGTAATATTCAAACTCGATGGACGTCAATCCGCAAGAGTCATTTCCAAGTATGCATGGAGGATTTCGAGATGAAAATCACAGTAATCGGCGCCGGCAATGTCGGGGCCACAACCGCCGCGAAGCTGGTGGAAAAAGGTATCGGTAACGAGGTCGTTCTGCTGGATATCATCGAAGGCATACCCCAGGGCAAGGCCCTGGACCTGTGGGAAAGCGCCCCGATCGAGGGGTTCGACACCCGCTGCACGGGAACCAATGACTACCAGGACACCGCCCGCAGCGATATCTACGTGGTCACCGCCGGCCTGCCCCGCAAGCCGGGAATGAGCCGCGACGACCTGCTGGACGTCAATTTCAAGATCGTCAAGAGCGTGGCTGAGAATATCCGCCAGGTCAGCCCCGAGGCCACGGTGATCGTGGTCTCCAACCCGCTGGACGTGATGACTTTCGCGATGAAGCAGGTTACCGGGTTCCCGGCCGAGCGCGTGTTCGGGATGGCCGGGGTGCTGGACACCGCCCGTTTCCGCTCCTTCATCGCCCTGGAACTGAACGTCTCGGTCCGCGATATCAGCGCGATGGTGCTGGGCGGCCACGGCGACTCGATGGTGCCCCTGCCCCGCTACACCACGGTCAGCGGAATCGTGCTCACCGAACTGCTGAGCCAGGATACTATCGACCGGCTGATCGACCGGACCAAGAACGGCGGGGCCGAGATCGTTCAGTATCTCAAGACCGGCAGCGCCTACTACGCCCCCGCCGGAGCGGCGGTGGAGATGGTGGATTCGGTGGTTTACGATAAGAAACGCCTGCTGCCATGCGCCTGCTATCTCACCGGCCAGTACGGGCTCGATGACGTTTACGTGGGTGTGCCGGCCAAGCTCGGAGCCAAGGGTGTGGAAGAGATTGTTGAGCTGGAGCTGAGCGCCGGGGAGCAGGAACTGCTGCACAAGTCAGCCGCAGATGTTAAGGAGAATATCGCTAAATTGGCCTTCTAAGCCACCCCAACCCGGAGTTTTCAGGTTGAAAATTATCGATCTGGGACAGGTTTCCGAGCAGGTCAGCCAGCTCTGCCGGCAGGCCAACTGGGACCTGGGCGATGACGTCCTGGATGCGCTCAGGCACGCGCTGGAGAAAGAGGAGTCTCCCACCGGCCGCAGGATTCTTGAGCAGATCCTGGATAACGCGGATATCGCCCGCGGCAAGCAGGCCCCGCTGTGCCAGGATACCGGTTTCGCCGTGTTCTTTGTGGAACTGGGCCGGGATGTGGCATTCGAGAGCGAGGGCACGCTGCAGGAGGCGATCGACCGGGGAGTTGCCGACGGGTACCAGAGCGGGTTCCTGCGCAAGTCGATTGTCCGCGACCCGCTGAACAGGATCAACACCGGTGACAATACGCCTGCGGTGGTGCATATCACCCAGGTCCCGGGCAGCGAGCTGAAAATCACGTTCACGGCCAAGGGCGGCGGCAGCGAGAACATGAGCCGCCAGGCGATGCTCAAGCCGGCCGACGGCGTGCAGGGAGTAAAGGATTTCGTGGTCGACGCAGTGCGCCGGGCAGGAGCTAACCCCTGCCCGCCCGTGATCGTGGGCGTGGGTATCGGCGGAACGTTCGAGAAAAGCGCCTGGCTGGCCAAAAAGGCCCTGTTGCGTAAACTCGGTTCCCGTCACCCCGACAAATACTACGCGGAGCTGGAAGAGGAACTGCTGGAGCTGGTGAACCGCACCGGTGTCGGCCCGCAGGGCCTGGGGGGCACCACCACGGCGCTGGACGTGCTGGTGGAGGTATATCCCTGCCATATCGCCAGCCTGCCGGTTGCGCTGAACATGCAGTGCCACAGCGCCCGTCACATGAGCGTTACCTTGTAAACATCCACTGTTGCCGGCGCGCTCGCACCGTGCGCCGGCCAGGAGCATGCACGATGAGCGAGGCTGTCTCTCTCACTCCCCCGCTGAGCGACAATGATGTCGAGGGGTTGAAAATCGGCGACCAGGTCAGTTTCAACGGTGTGATCTATACCGCCCGCGACGCGGCTCACAAACGGCTGGTGGAACTGATCGACAAGGGCAAAAAGCTGCCATTCGACGTTGCCGGCGCGGTGATCTATTACGTTGGCCCAACCCCGGCCAGGCCGGGAGAGGTGATCGGGTCGGCGGGTCCGACCACCAGCTACCGGATGGACCCCTATGCCCCCAGGCTGATCGAGCTGGGCCTGAAAGGGATGATCGGCAAGGGTAACCGCGGCGGCAACGTGCTGGATGCCATGCAGAAGCACAAGGCGGCGTATTTCACCGCCACCGGCGGCGCTGCCGCCCTGATCGCCAGGTGGATAACAGCTTGTGAGGTAATCGCATACGAGGACCTTGGCGCCGAGGCTATCCATCGGCTGGAGGTAAAAGACTTCCAGGTGGTCGTGGCCAACGACTGCCATGGCGGCGACCTGTTCGGCGAGGGTATCGAAAAATACCGTAAAGACTGACTTGATTGTCAGCGGAAAACAAACAGGGACGCTGGATGCGAAAAATCGTGCATCCTGCGTCCCTTTCTTTCGATTTTTCTTTTAATAACCGCTTACCGTTTCGGCGGCCCGCGCCTTTTCTGCTGACCGGTTGTTTGTGGGCCGCGTTCCCGCCTGGTCCCGGTCTGCACCTTACTTCCGCCGGGCTTTTTATCTTCTTTATCCTTACCCGACCGCATGGCTTCATATTCCTGAATCGCTTTTTCCCGCTTGGATTTGAATACCCGGTATTCGTGGAGCACGCCCTCCTGATGCCGGATGTAGCGCCTGCTGCCCATCACGATCATGACCAGCATCACAATCGCCGGGATGAAGACGAGGATCGTGTTCATCCCCTCCTGGTCGGACGGGTCGGACGAGAACCCGGAAGTCCAGAGCAGATAACCGAGGCCGCCCACCATTGCCACACTGAGCAGGATCACGAATCCGCCCAGGCCCAGTACGGAGTATTCCTTGCGCCGGATCTGGTCCATGGTTTCGTAACCGGCGGTGTCGTACTCGTCACGGGCTGCCTGATGCGCCTCTTTCCGCGTACTGGGCATCAGGGCACGGAGCAGCCAGATAAAAAGAATCAGCAGCACGATGGCGAAAGAGATGGTTACGACCAGGCTTTTGATTTCAAGGTCCATTTTCACAAACCACCTGGAGGTGACAGGAAAAAATCGGCGGGAGACAACAGGGATCTGAACGCCGGGGAGGACAATCCTACTCCGCAGCCCGTCCCAGGCCGAGTTTGACTCTTTCGATATAACTGAGCATTTCGGTCAGCCTTATGGCGAAATTGTCCTCCACAACCAGCACTTCGCCGCTGGCGAACCTGACGCCGTGGATGTAGACGTCCACATTCTCGCCGGCCAGCTTCTCGAGCTGGATTATCGCATCCTTTTTCCAGGCGAGAATTTCTCGCAGGGGTATCTTGGCCCGCCCCAACTCTGCCTTCAACTGCAGGCTGACGTCATTGAGCTGCGTGAGTTCAAACTCACGTTCCGAGCGCTTCCCCTCGCCCAACTGATCGAGCTTAAGTTTGTTTATCCTGGGCTGATCGTCCATGGCTGTCCGAATCCCGTGGATTTAGAGACAATTCTCCGCTCTCACCGGCCCGGAAGACCGGTATTGAACCGGTAAAACTGCAATATCTATACCATTATATACGATTTTAGGGGAAAATATCAAGCTGGAGTGTCGAACGGAGCCAGGCTGTCCGCCAGGCGCGCGAAATCATCCACCGACAGTTCCTCCGGCCTCCGGCTCAGCTCTACCCCGCTTGAAACGGCCAGCTGTTCGATATCCTCCGCGCTCAAGCTGAACCTGCTTCCTTTACGAAGCACTTTCTGTACCTGTTTACGGCGGTCCTCGAACAGGCGGCGGACAAGATAGTCGAAACGGCTGTAATCCGCGGGCCTGGACCGGGACGGCGAGTTGAAATCAAGCTGGATAACGGCCGAATCGACCTTCGGCGGCGGGACAAAATTTCCCCGTTTGACGCTAAAGAGGTACTCGGGGCTGGCATGGCAGGCGCAGAGCACGCTGATCATCCCGTACGGCTTGCCGCCCGGCGTTGCCGTCACCTTGCGGGCCACTTCCTCCTGCACCATCAGCACCACCCTGCCTAAATCGTCGCGGACGGCTATCAGTCCGTGCAGGAGATCGTTGGTGATCGAGTATGGAATATTACCGACCACGATCGGCTCCAGGGGTGCGCAGGAGCGAGCCCAGCCGGCCAGATCGAACTGCAGGATATCACGGTTGAGGATCGTTACTTTCTCACTGGCGGCGTAATAATCAGCCATCGCTGCGGCAAGCCGGCTGTCCAGCTCTACCGCGGTCAGTCCGGCGGACCTCTCGGCCAGCAGTCCGGTAATCGCGCCCCGGCCTGGACCGATTTCCAGCACGTGCGCCCCCGAAAGATCGCCCAGGCTGTCAACTATCCGCGAGGACACCTCCCGGCTGGCCAGAAAATTCTGACCCATCCGCTGGGTACGGGTTCGTCCACGGCCCGCTATCCCGCCTCGGCTCATCTCCCCGCCTCTTTCGCTGAGAAAAAAATCCCCGGGGCTCGTCCGCTGACGAATCCCGGGGCGTAATTGTCCTGATCTCGCTTCCGGCAGGGTTAAACGCGCTCCGGGCCCAGCGAAACGGCAAACTGTTTTTCGGGATCGAGTATCACCCTGGCCACGCCGTAGATCTGCTCCGGCGTCACCGCTTCGATCCGCTCGATCACTTTGTCGACCGGCTGGTACCCCTCGCCGTTGAGCTCGAAATTCGCCAGCCTGAACATCCTGGTGGTCGTGCTTTCCAGGCCGATCAGCAGCTGGCCCTTAAGCTGGTTCTTGGCGTGCTCCAGCTCCTGCTCGGTCACCCCATCGGCGAGCAGCTTGTCGAACTCCTCGGTGACGACATCGATCGCCCTGTGACGCTGGCTGGGTTCGGTACCCACATAGACCCCGTAAAGCCCGGCGTCCATATAGAACTGCTGGAACGTGTAGACCACATAGGCCAGACCTTCGTCTTCCCGCACCCGCTGAAACAGGCGGGAACTCATGCCCCCGCCCAGGATGTTGCTCAACAGCAGCAGCGCGTAGCGCCGGGAGTCCGAATGGGCGAAACTGACCGTGCCCATGCAGATATGGGTCTGCTGGCAGTCACGGTCCAGATGGCGCACCACCGGGCTGCAGTTTTCGAGCTTGATCTCTCCGTCACGGCCGTTACCGCCGCCGGAAGCATTGTTGTTGCGCCCGTCCAGGAAGGCATAATTGCGGCGGATCAGGTCGAGTGTGGCCTCGTAATCGATATTGCCGGCCACGGAGATTACGAAATTGGGGGCGATGTATTCGTTGTGCAGGTAGTTGCGGATATCTTCGGAGCGAAGGCCGCGCACTGTTTCGTAGGTGCCCAGCAGCGGATAGCCCAGGGGCATGTCGCCCCAGACCGTTTCGCTGTAAAGCTGGTGCACCAGATCGTCCGGCGCATCCTCCATGTTGCGGATCTCCTCGAAGACCACCTGCTTTTCGCGCTCCATGTGCTCATCGTTAAGCGTAGGCGAGGAAATCAGATCGCTGAGCACATCGAACGCCAGGTCCATATACTCATCCAGGACTCTGGCGTGAAAGCAGGTGTACTCGCGGCCGGTGAACGCATCGATACTGCCGCCCACCGATTCGATCGAGCTGGCGATCTCGCGGGCATTACGGCGTTCGGTTCCCTTGAACACCATGTGCTCCAGAAAATGGCTGATTCCCACTTTCTCGGGCGGTTCATGCCTGCTGCCCCGGCCGATCCACACGCCCACCGAACAACTGCGCACGTGCGGGATATGCTCCAGGACAATCCGCATTCCGCTGTCTTCGACTATCCGCCTGACGTCTTCCTGCATTTATCTCCCGGGGTTCCGATAGATGGCTCAGTCCTGCTGCTGGCCCTTATGGCTCATCTCGCGCTGGGCTGCTACCTTGGACAACCGCACGCGGCCCTGCTTGTCGATAGCGACAAGCTTGACCGGGAACCGGTCGCCCACCTTGACCACGGACTCGATATCCTTGACATGGCCCTCTTCCAGCTCGGAAATATGGACCAGCCCCTCCTTGCCGGGCAGAAATTCGACAAACGCGCCGAACGAGGTCACGTTCTTGACTTCGCTTTCGTAAATCCGGCCGACTTCGGGGTCCTTGGTGATATCCTCGATCCGGCTGATAGCCTTCCGGCAGGCTTCCTCGTCGACCGAGGCGATTGTCACGGTACCGTCGTCCTCGATATCGATCTTGGCGCCGCTCTCCTCGGTGATACTGCGGATCATCTTACCGCCCGGGCCGATCACCTCGCGGATCTTCTCCGGATCGATCTTGATCGTGATGATGCGCGGGGCATAGGGGCTGATATCCGGCCGGCTTTCGGCCAGTGTCTGCTCCATGATACCGAGGATGTGCCGGTAACCCTGGACCGCCTGGTTCATGGCCCGCTCGAGCACTTCCAGCGAAATGCCGCCGATTTTGCTGTCGAGCTGGAAGGCGGTTATTCCCTCGCTGGAGCCGGCAATTTTGAAATCCATGTCGCCGAGATGGTCCTCGGCGCCGAGGATATCGCTGAGGATCGCGGTGCCTTTGCCTTCCTCGTGAATCAGGCCCATCGCAATTCCGGCCACCGGGCGTTTGAGCGGCACGCCGGCATCCATCAGCGCCAGCGATCCGCCGCAGACCGAGGCCATCGAGCTGGAGCCGTTGGACTCCAGGATGTCGCTGACCAGCCTGATCGTGTACGGAAAATCATCGTCGATCTTGATTACGGGCTTGATCGCCCGCTCGGCCAGCATGCCGTGGCCGATCTCACGACGGCCGGGACCGCGCGGGATTCCCGCCTCGCCGACACTGAAGGACGGGAAATTATAGTGCAGCATGAACTTCTTGCGGTACTCGGGCTGCTCGATATTGTCGATCACCTGGCTGTCGACCGCGGTACCCAGGGTGATTGCCGCCAGGGCCTGCGTCTGGCCCCTGGTGAACAGCGCCGAGCCGTGGACACGGGGCAGCACCTGCACCTCGCAGGTGATATCCCGGATCTCGTCCAGCTTGCGCCCGTCGATCCGGCGGCCATCCTCCAGGATCATCGCGCGTATCTTGGCTTTCTCGATCTCGTGGACCAGCTTGCCGATCGCGCCTTCCTGCTCCGGGAATTCCTCGCTGAACTCCTCGAGGGTCTCGGCAACCAGGTCGTGGTAGCGGCTCTCGCGTTCGGCTTTGTCGGCGATATTGAGCAACTCGGCGATCGGCCCCTCGACTTTCGCGACAACTTTCTTGCGCAATTCGGGGTCCTCGTCATCCACCGGCTGCCAATCCCGCTTGGGCACGGCCGCGGTGGACAGTTCCTCGACCATGTCCAGCAGCTGGTTGATCCCGGTATGAGCGAACTTCAGCCCGCCCAGCACAACATCGGCCGGCAGCTCGTCGGCGCCGCCCTCAACCATGACGATCGCATCGCGGGTCCCGGCAACCACCAGGTTCAGCGAGCTTTCTTCCTGCTGCATGAACGTGGGGTTCAGCACGTACTGGCTATCGATATAACCCACACGCACGGCCGCCACCCGTTCGGTGACCGGAATCTTGCTCAGGCTCAGCGCAGCGGAGGCGCCAAGGAGCCCCAGCATGTCGGCCGGGTTTTCCTGGTCCGAACTGAGCACGGTAATCATCACGATGATATCGTTGCGATAGCCATCGGGGAACAGCGGCCGGATCGGCCTGTCGATAAGCCTGGCGCACAGGACTTCACGGTCGCCGGGACGGCCCTCGCGCTTGAAAAAACCACCGGGGACCTTGCCGCCGGCATAGGCGCGCTCGCGATAGTCGACAAACAGGGGCAGGAAATTAGCGCCCGATTTAGGTTCCTTGCTTTCGACCACGGTGGCCAGAATCGAAGTTTCCCCGAATTGCAGGAATACTGAACCGTGCGCCTGCTTCGCCATCCTGCCGGTCTCCAGACTCAGTTGTCTGCCGGCGAATTCCTTCTCAACCTTATGGATCATCTTCCCTTCCACATACAGATAAATTCCGCAGAGTGCCGGCACGATGCCGGCGATTAGTTTTTCTTTTCCCGCTTGCGCTTACTTACGCAGCTTGAGACTCCCGATTACGTTTTTGTAGCTGTTGTAATCGTTCTTATGCAGGTATTCCAACAGCCTTTTGCGTCGGCCGACCATCTGCAGCAGACCGCGCCTGGAGTGGAAATCCTTTTTGTGGCTTTTGAAATGCTCCGTCAGATTACGGATCCGTTCCGTGATAACGGCGATCTGGATCTCGGCGCTGCCGACATCCGAGTCGTGCTTCTGAAATTTCTTGATCACCTTCTCCTTGGCCTGCCTGGTTATGCTCATCTAGCTTCCTCCAAAGCAACTTGCGGTTAAAATGACGATACTCTCGCTTAAGTTTTCCGAATCTTGTCAGACCGCGTGGCTGACCGGGTTCACCTGCGGCCCGATCCGCTCGAACACCTTCCTGATATCCTCATCGTCCCTGTCCATCTGGCGCACCAACTCCTCGGCGCTGCTAAAATCCATGATCGGCCTGATCCGCTCGACAATCGCCACCTCCAGGGTCCGGCCGTAAAGGTCGCCATGGAAGTCGAACAGGTTAAGCTCCAGGGTGGACTCTTCCTCGCCGAACGTGGGGCGCGGTCCGAAATGCAACGCCCCGGGCATCATCTTGCCGCCGAGGTCCACCGCGGCGGCATAGATCCCGTGGGGAAACAGTTCCTTGCCCGGCTCCAGGGGCCTGAGGTTGGCGGTGGGATGACCCAGGCCCTTGCCCCGGCCGGCTCCCCGCACAACTTTGCCGCTGATCGTGAAAAACCGGTTCAGCAGACCGGCGGCCTGCTGCATGTGGCCGTCCTCGATCGCTTTGCGGACCCATGAACTCGATACCGGCCGGCTGTCGGAAATAACCGGCGGCACCTTGATCAGGTCGAAATCGTATACCTTCGACAGCCCGGTCAGCACTTTTTCGCCGCCAGCCCTGTCCTTACCGAAAGCGTGGTCGTGACCCATCACCAGGCAGCCCATGTTGAACCGCCCGATCAGGTAGTCGATCACGAACCGCTCGGCGCTGACCCGGCTGAATTCCCGGCTGAAAGCCAGCACGGCGGTGAAATCTATACCGGCCTCGGCCAGCAGCTTCAGCTTGACCGCGGTCGAGGTCAGCAGCCGGATATCGCTCTCCGGTTGGAGCACCTGGCGTGGATGGGGATCGAACGTAATCACCATCGCGCGCAGGTCCCTCTCGGCCGCCGCCGTGCACAACTGTTCAAGGATTGCCAGATGGCCCCTGTGCACCCCGTCGAAAGTCCCAACCGTCACCGCGGTCTTCACCCCGTCGGGCAACTCGGGAACCACCTGCGCTCGGTCCTGTGTCATTTATGCAAACCGTTCGGTCCAATTAATCGGCCTGTTCGTTCCGGTTCCGTGCGCGGAGTTTGACCGGGAACGAGCCGGTCAGCAAGCGCCTGGGTTTCAGTACGTCCGAGCTGCCGCGCAACCTGTCGAGCTCGCCGACTCCCAGAAAGGCTCCCTCGCAGTCTCGCACCCTGACAGCCGTAACACCGGTCCCCGACGGCTCTCCCTCGACGAGACCACTGCCGCCGGTCAGCTCCACCTGCCTTCCGAAAAAAACGTCTTCCACCGCCGTTTCCGTCAGCCTGACAGCGGGCATGAAAGCCAGCGCCTCGTCAAAACCGATCATCGCTTCGGCGACAGCCTGCTGCGGTCCCATCGCGGCCAGCTTTTCCAGGTCAAACGCCCTGTCCAGCTTCACCGCGCCGACCCTGGTCCGCACCAGCGATTCCAGATAAGCTCCGGTCCCCAGGTCACGGCCCAGATCGCGGGCGAAGGCGCGAATGTAGAATCCGGCGGAGCAGTCCAGCTCCAGTGTTACATCGGGCGGCGCGAATCCGCTCACCCTGATATCATCGACCCGCACGGCGGCCGGCTTTAAGTCCGGTTCGATACCCTGGCGCGCGAGCTGGTAGGCCGGCACCCCACCGACTTTCTTGGCGCTGAACGAGGGCGGCTGCTGTTCGAACTCGCCTTTGTATTTCTCCAGCGACCGGCGCAGGTTGTCTTCGGTCAATACTCCGGCCAGATCGCCATCGAACACACTGAGCGTTTCGCCGTCGCCGTCACACGAATCGGTGGTCCTGCCGAAGCGGACCACAGCCCGGTAAGTCTTGGCGCAGCCGCCCAGATAGCGGGCAAACCTGGTTGCATCGCCGACACACAACAGCAGCAGGCCGACTGCGGCAGGGTCGAGAGTGCCTGTGTGCCCCACCTTGCGTTCGCCCAGTATCCGGCGGACCCGGTCGACCACGTCGTGGCTGGTCATGCCGGCGGGTTTATTCACCGGCAGGATTCCGCAGAATCCGCTTCCCGGGTGTTTTCGTCGGCTCATCGCGGCCCCGTCCTTTCCCCGCCCGTCATTCCCCGCCCGGTGAGTCCGGGTTGTGCTCCGACCTGATCTTGTTGAGCAGACTGTCGATCCGCTCCGCGCGCTCCCTGCTCGTATCCAGCTTGAAATTGAGCAGGGGCACGTATTTCAGGTAGCAGCGCTCTCCGGTCCGGCGGCGGATGAAACCGCCGGCATGCACCAGGCTGGCAAAAATCTCGTCTTTGTCATCGCCCATCACGGAGATAAACACCGTGGCGTCTTTCAGGTCGTCGGAGAGACGGACCTCGGTGACAGTGACGAACTGCAGCCGGGGATCGTTTATGTCGTAGTGGATAACGTTGCTGACCTCGCGGTGCAACTGGCTACCCAGCCTGTCACTTCTTTTGTACGAATACCGCCTCATTAGAGGAACTGCATTTCCTGGCCGACCATCGTCACTTCGCCGTTGGAGTTGACCATCGCCGCAATCTTGCACAGTACCTGGTTGGCGAAACGCTGGTCGTTGCTGATAATCGCCACCGCGATCGTGCTGCGCTGCCAGCTGTCCATCGAGCCGATCTCGGCCACAGAGACATTAAACTTGCTGACTATCCGAGCCTTGAGACGTTTGAGCACCCCGCGTTTTGCCTTCAGCGAGTGGATGCCGCCCAGGTAAAGTTCGAAAGTACAGACTCCGATTACCATCATCGCCCTGAATCCCCAGTCCCTGATATCCGGTTTACTTGCCGGTGCTGGGAGTGAGCTGGCGCTTGATTTCCTCGATAGTATAAGTCTCGATCACGTCACCGACCTTGATGTCGTGATAAGCGTCGAGCAGGATACCGCATTCGTAGCCGCTGGCCACCTCGCGGGCATCCTCCTTGAACCGCTTGAGACTGGCCAGCACGCCCTCCCAGATCTCGACACCATCGCGGACCAGACGGGCCCTGTGGTTGCGGTTGATCTTACCCTCGGTGACATGGCAGCCGGCCACGGTGCCTATCCTGGAGATCTTGTACAGCTCGCGCACCTCGACAGTGCTCTCGATCTTCTCTTTTTCCTCCGGCGCCAGCATGCCTTCCATCGCCAGGCGGACATTGTCCACGGCCTCGTAGATCACGCGGTAGAGACGGATGTCCACACCCTCGCGCGAGGCGGTTTGGCGGGCGCGCGAGTCGGGGCGGACATGGAAGCCGATAATGATCGCGTTGCTGGCCGAGGCCAGGATGACGTCGTTCTCGGTAATCGCGCCCACGCCTTGGTGGACAACCGCCACCTTGACCTGGTCGGTGGAAAGTTTTTCCAGCGAATCGCTGAGAGCTTCCACGCTGCCGTCCACATCACCCTTGATAATCAGCGGGAGGTTGTGCACCTCGCCGGCCTCGATTCTCTCGAACAACTGGTTCAGCGTCATCTTGCGGTGACGGCTGAAATCCTGCTCGCGCTTGAGCCGCTGGCGGATGTTGGAGATATCCTTGGCCTCGCGCTCCTCGGCGACCACGTAGAAACTGTCTCCGGCCTGGGGGACTCCATCGAAGCCCAGAATCTGGACGGGAATGGCCGGCCCGGCTTCAATGATCGCATCGCCCCGCTCATCGCGCATGGCCCGCACCCTTCCGGCCACCAGCCCGCAGATAAACGGGTCGCCGACAGCCAGGCTGCCATCGGTCAGCAGGACGGTTGCCACCGGGCCCATGCCCCTGTCCAGACGGGCCTCGACCACAACGCCGCGCGAGGGGCCGCTGAACATCGCCTTGAGTTCCATCATCTCCGCCTGGAGCAGCACGAGTTCCAGCAGGCGGTCCACCCCATCGCCTTTTTTCGCGCTGACTTCCGTGCACAGCACGCTGCCGCCGTAGTCCTCGACCAGCAACTCATGGGCGGAAAGCTCCTGCTTGACCTTGTCCGGGTTGGCGGTGGGCAGATCGATTTTGTTGATCGCCACGATCAGGGGCACACCGGCGGCCTTGGCGTGGTTGATCGCCTCGACGGTCTGCGGCTGCACCGAGTCGTCGGCCGCCACCACCAGGATGACAATATCCGTCACCTGGGCGCCGCGGGCACGCATGGCGGTAAACGCCTCGTGGCCGGGCGTGTCGAGGAAACAGATCGGGCCGCTGTCGTTCTTAACCAGGTAGGCGCCGATATGCTGGGTGATTCCACCGGCCTCGCTGGCGATAACGTTCGTTTTGCGGATATGGTCGAGCAGAGTGGTTTTTCCGTGGTCCACGTGTCCCATCACGGTCACGATCGGGGCGCGCCCGCGCTCATCGCCGTGCTTTGCCTGCTGCACCCGGGCCGCTTTCTCGAGCATGTCGTGCCCGTATTCCTCGTCGCGGATGGCGGTAAAGCCGAATTCTTCGCAGATCAGGCTGATCGTGTCGAAATCCAGCCGCTGGTTGACAGTCACCATCAGCCCCAACTCGATACAAGTGCTGACCAGTTTACTGGAGGGGACCTCGATCATGTCGCTGAGTTCGGCGAGGGAAATGAACTCCATCACCTTGATCTGCTTGAGATCGACCTCCGGCTCCTCCTGCTGGTTGACTCCTCCCGTGCCGCGACGGCGTTTCTTGCGCCTGACCCCGCCCGCATCGATCTTGGCCAGCGTTTTCTTGATATTCTCCGCAACAACTTTCTGGCTGACTTTTTTCTTTTTACGTTTTTTCCTGCCCGGTCCTCGCGGCTTGTCCTCATCCCGGCCCTTCTTACCCTTCATGCGGTCGCCGCTCATCTTCTTCTTTTTTTCGATCTCTTCGCGCGCAGTGGCTTTTTCTCTCGCCAGCTTCTGCGACACCAGCTCGACAGTTTTCTCGTCGATGGTGCTCATGTGGCTCTGGACTTCCTGACCGATATCGGCCAACAACTTCACCAGCGCTTCACTGGAAATATCGAACTGTTTTGCGACCTGGTAAACTCTCAAACCACTCAAATTGCACTCCTGTGTGATCCGATGGTGAAGCCGGGAAATCTTTCCGCCGGCCGGAACGAACCTCCGTCCCGGACAGACCGCGTCCCGAATTACTGCAAATTCTTACCAAGATAGCATTTCAACGTAATTTTGTAAATAATTTCCCGAGGGCCGGAGGGGTGCTTCCACGCAGCGGAAATCAGTCCTCGTCCTCGTTGTATTCCTGCTCGTAATGCTCAACCAGAAAATCGATCATTTCCTTGATCTTGGCCGCGGTCTGTTTGCCGATACCTTTGATCCCGGTCAATTCCTGCTCAGGGGCCAGCACGAGCTTGTAGAACGTGTCGTAACCGGCCTCCTCGAGCTTTTCACGCAGCGAGGGAGTAAAAGAGTCGATCAATTCGACCGGGAAATCCTCCACCGGGAGATCGTCGATAAGCTCCTGCTGCTCCTCACTGAGCCTGCCCAGATCAACAGTTTCCGCCTCAACCGCTTCTTTTTCATCGGCTTTCACTTCCGCCTTTTCGGCTTCCACCGGCTCCGCGGGTTTCTTCTTGAACATTTCCTCCGCCTTCGCCCGCGAATCCGAGCTCTTTTCCTGCACCTGGCCACCCTGCCCCTCATCGCTCTTACCGAACACTCCGGTCAGCATCTCGTCGCGCTGGGCCATGAACTCCTTCTTCTCCATCAGCTCTATTTTCCAGCCCGTGAGTTGGCTGGCCAGCCGGACGTTCTGGCCGTTGCGGCCGATAGCCAGTGATAACTGCTCGTCCTCGATGACGGCGGTCACCGTGTGCTCGTCGCGGTCGATCGAGGTGCGGTAGAGCTTGGCCGGATTGAGCGAACTGCGCACGAATTCCTGGGGATCATCGCTGTAGGGGATCACGTCGATCCGCTCGCCGCCCAGCTCGTTGACCACCGACTGGACACGGCTGCCCTTGAGACCCACGCAGGCGCCCACCGGGTCGATATGCTCATCGTTGGAGGAAACCGCTATTTTGCTGCGGTTGCCGGCCTCGCGCACCACGCCCTTGATCTCGATAATACCCTGGTAAATTTCGGGGACCTCGATCTGGAACAGGGCCCTGAGGAAGGCCTCGTTTGTACGGCTGAGAATAAGCTGTGGGCCCTTGGTGGTTTCGCGGATATCGATCAGTACCGCCCGTATCGGATCACCCTGCTTGAAATAGTCCTTGCGGTTGGTTTCCTTCATCGGCAGAATAGCTTCGGTCTGCTTGTTGAGGAAGATGACGTAGTTGCCGCGCTCTACCTGCTGAATCGAGCCGGAGAGCAACTCACCGATCTTGCCGCTGTATTCCGCGCGGATTTTGTCACGCTCGGACTCGCGGATCCGCTGGATCACGACCTGCTTGGCGGCCTGGATGGCGTTACGGCCGAATTCGGTGAACGGGACCTGCTCCCAGTGGATATCGCCTAGTTCCAGTTCGCTGTCCAGTTCCCGGGCCTCGGCCAGCGTGATCTGACCGGTCGGGTCTTCCACTTCTTCCACCACTTCGCGGCCGACATGGATATCGATACTCCCGCCCAGCGGGTCGATCTCGACATCCACCTCGCAGCCCTGGCCGTATTTCTTACGGGCCGCGGCCACCAGGCCGGCCTCGATCATCTCGACCAGCTCTTCCCGCCCGATACTCTTTTCCCGGGCGATTTCGCCAAACGCATCCAGAATCGGATTAACAGACATTTGAACAACTCCGCATCATTAAGTCGATTGTATAACAAAAATTCCAGCTATTTTCCCAGTTGCCGCACCGGCAGCACGAACCAGCCGCACTCATTTCCACTCGTAAATCAGCTGCGCCTTGTGCACATCCTCCAGCGGCAGCCTGAAAGTTTCTCCGCCCTCGATCTCGATTAGAATTTTACCGTTGTCCAGACCCCGGAGAATCCCGGTAAAATTACGGCGACTGCCCTCGAGCGGCCTTTTCAGCACAACCCTGGCCTTGCTGCCGGCGAATTTCTCGTAGTCGCTGCTTTTATACAGGGGACGGTCGAGTCCGGGCGAAGAGACCTCGAGCAGATAGGCCGCCTTGAATATTTCGCTCTCCTCGATCAGCGGATCGATCAGACGGCTGACCCTGGCGCAGCTCTCGACATCCACACCCTGTTCGCTGTCGATATAGACAACCGCTTTACGGCGGGTGCCGCCGGTCCCCGTAACCTGAACCCAGACAAGCTCATAGCCTTCCCGATCCAGCGCCGGCTCGCACAACTCGAACAGCCGCCGGTCAATGTCCATGGTCCTGTCACTCCCCGGGTATCACCGCAAAGATTGAAACTTATTTTGCATTTAAACAGCCCTGCGGTTGAAAAAAAAGAGCGGGGCTAGCCCCACTCTTCAGCTAAAGATAAACCCGCGGCGAAAAAAAATCAAGTAAAACTTTAGCTTAAAGTATCTTGCGGCTCCGCCAGCGACTCTGGTCATCAGCCGCCGGCGGCAAAATGCTCCTTCAGCACTTTTTCCACCGACGGAGACACGAACTCGCCGACATTCCCTCCCAGTGAAGCGACTTCCTTGACCATGCTCGAACTCAGGAAAATAAACCGCTGGTCGCCGGTCAGAAAGACTTCCTCGATTTCAGGAGCCATTTTCCGGTTCATCAGCGCCATCTGGAACTCGTACTCGAAATCGCTCATGGCTCTCAGGCCGCGAATCACCATCTGCGCTCCCCGGCGACGGGCGTAATCCATCAGCAGACTGTCGAACGAATCCACTTCCAGATCCAGGCCCGACTCGTCCAGGCTGCTCCGCACCATCTCGACCCGCTGCCTGCAGGAGAAAGTCGGCTGCTTATGACTGAGATCGGCCACGGCAATAATCAGCTTGTCCACCAGCCTGAGTCCCCGGCTGGCTATATCGAGATGACCGAGTGTAATCGGGTCGAACGTACCCGGATAGATCGCTGTTTTCACGTCGGAGCTCTCCTCATCCCTGCTGGTAAATCCGGTAGGTGCTGTCGCCGAACGAAGCCTGCTTGACCGGCGTTATCCCGGTGATTGCACCCGGGTCATCCGATCCGGCGGGGAGTTCCAGCACCAGGACTGACGCCGCCGCGGCGCTTGCAAGCCACCACTCGAAAACCCGCGGCCCGAAACTGCCGTCAAATGGAGGGTCGGCGAACACAACGTCGAACTCGCCGGCTTCCCTGCCAGCGAGCCAACCAGACACATCGGCGCAGACGACCGTGCAGTTCTCCTCGACATCCCAGTCCCGCGCGGTCCGCTCCAGCAGAGCGGCCAGCTTGCGGTCGCGCTCGACAAACGTAACATGTTCCGCGCCGCGGCTCAGGGTTTCGAATCCCAGCGCGCCGCTGCCGGAGAACAGGTCGAGCACAATCGCGCCGGAGGCTGTGTCGCCCAGGGCGCTGAAGAGCGATTCGCGCATCCGCTCGCCGGTGGGCCGCAACTGCCCTCCGGGCCTGCAGCGGAGCCTGTGTCCGCGCAACGTGCCGGCGATAATCCGCATCAGTCGCTGACCTTGATATCCCTCAGGTTAGCCTGGAGCTGACGGTTATTGTTCCAGATATTTTCCTCGAGCACGAACGCGATACTGATCTTCTCGCGCGCCGTATTGATTTCCTTTAGCTTGTCGGCCATGCCGAAGCCGATCACATCGATCTGGTAGCCGTCCTTGCGGACTCTCATCTTGAGATGGTTGGTTCCGACAACCTTGGGGTAGCCGACAACCGACAGGTCGCTGGCGACGAGGACGGGTTTTGGATTGCCGGGACCGTAGGGCCGGAAGCGCTCGATACTGGAGAGCAGGCTGTCGTTGGCCTGGAGCAGGTCGATTTCGAGATCGACCGAGATTTCGGGCACCAGGTCGCTCTCATCCATCATCTCGTGGGCGACCTCGTCGAACCGTTCGATAAACCCGTCGAGCTGCTCGCGTTTCACCTGTAGTCCGGCGGCGTACTTATGTCCACCGAACGCATCGAGGTATTCCGCGCAGCCCTTGAGCGCATCGTGGATATGGAACTTGGCTATACTGCGGGCGCTGCCCTTGCCCTCCCCGGTCTCATCGAACGAGATCAGCACGGTGGGACGGTAGTGCTCCTCGATAATCCTGCTGGCGACAATCCCCAGCACGCCGGGGTGCCAGTTCTCGGAGTGGAGCACAATCGTCCAGCGCTCGTCAAGATTGATATCGCGCCGGATCGCCTCGCGGGCTTCCTCGAGAGTCTGGACATCCACCTGACGGCGCAAGCGGTTCTCGGAGTCGAGTATTTTGGCCAGTTCCCGGGCCTCGTCCATCTCATCGGTCAGGAACAGCCGCACGCCCCGCTCGGCGTCGCCCATCCGGCCCACGGCGTTGATCCGCGGCGCCAGGCCGAAGACGATATCGCTGCTGCCCAGTTTTTTGCCGCGGATTCCGGCCAGTTCGATCAGGGCCTTGATTCCGGGTTTTTCGCTGGTACAGAGTTTTTCCAGGCCGGCGCTGGCGAGAATCCGGTTCTCGCCCAGCAGCGGGACAATATCGGCCACCGAGCCGATTGCGACCAGATCGAGGTGCTCGTAAAGCTGACTCTGGCCCACGCCCAGATGTTCGTTGAGACCCTGGCAGAACTTGAACGCCACACCGATCCCGGCCAGTTCTTTTTCCGGGTACCGGTCGCCGGGTTTTTTGGGATTGAGAATCGCCACCACCTCGGGCAGCGGGCCCTCGGCCGGCTCGTGATGGTCGGTGATAATCACTTCCAGGCCCTTGCCGCGGGCGTATTCGATGGCATCGAACGCGCTGATCCCGCAATCGACAGTGACCACGAGGCTGGCGCCCATTTCGATCACCCGGTCGATTCCGGCCTCGCTGACCCCGTAGCCCTCCACCATCCTGTGCGGGATATAGTAGCCGACATCCCCCTCCAGCTGCCTCAGATAACGGACCATCAGCGAGATCGAAGTGATCCCGTCAACATCATAGTCGCCGTAGACCACGATCCGCTCGTTGTTGTGCAGGGCGGAGGCCACTCGCTCCACCGCCCGCTCCATCCCGTCGAGCAGGAACGGGTCGTGGAGGTCCCCGAGGTTGGGATCGAGAAATTTCTCGACTTCATCCAGGCTGGAGAATCCCCGGTTGGAAAGAATCTGGCAGACCAGCGGATGGAGGCCCAGTTTTTCCTCCAGCGCCAGGATCTCCTCGTTGAAAATTACTGCCGGGCTGATCCAGCGATGCTTAAGATTGCTGCGGTGCAAATTTGCCTGCCTTGCCGGCTGAGGTGAGAAAGATTAAGGCTGACAGGACAGCGGAGCATAAGCCGGATTCTGTTTCGCCGCGCAAACGCGCGGTCTAGCGGCCATTCATCTGCGCCCCGGATCACTCCGGCGGCTGAATGCGCAACCTACCCGGGAGTCAAGCGAGACGGGCCGTCTCTCCTCCCCTATTTGGTTTTGCTCCGGGTGGGGTTTACCGTGCCCCGTCCGTCACCGGACGAGCGGTGCGCTCTTACCGCACCATTTCACCCTTACCATCCCCCGTGGGATGGCGGTATGTTTTCTGTGGCACTTTCCGTCAGGTCACCCTGCCTGGACGTTATCCAGCACCTTGCCCTGTGGAGTCCGGACTTTCCTCGATCCGGGCCATGCCGGACCGCGGCCGCGGCTATCCACTGTCCATGTACAGCCGTCAGTTGTTATCGCCATCGTCGTAATATAGCATCCTGCCGCAATGATCGCAGGTATAAACCCGCTGGGCGATCCTGATATCGGCCACTTTTTGCAGCGGGATATGGGCAAAACAGCCGGCGCACGAGCCGTTGCGCACGCTGACCACCGCCCGGCTCATCCTGGAACCCATGATCCTGCGGTAGAGACCCAGCACGTTGCCGGGCACTTTCGAGGCCAGCTTACCGCTCTTCTTCTCGCGCTTGCCGATCTCGCCGTCGAGCTTCTTCAGCCTGCCGGCGAGCTCCTTGCGCTGTGAGTTCAACTGCTTCTCGATTTCAGCGGCACTGCCGCGGCCTTCCTCAATCGTGGCCTCGACCGTCTCCACCTGGCCCATCTTCTGGATTACCGCCTCTTCGAGCTCATCCTTCTCCCGCTTCACGCCCTCGATTTCCGTGAGCAGGGCCGAGTATTCCCGGTTGGTTTTGACAGTCAGCAGTTGCTGCTTGTACTTGTTCTGGGATTCGTCCAACTGGGAAATCTTGCCTTCCGCATCGCGGATTTCCACTTGCAGGGATTTGAGTTCCGTTTCCCTGGTCTCAAGTTCGCTGCCGGCCTGGCTGAACGCCTCTTCGAGTTCTTCCAGCTCGGCCGGAAGGTCTTTGCGTTCCTGGCGGAATTTGTCCAGTTCCAGGTCCAGAGCCTGCAGCGCTAGCAGGACCTCCATATCAACCATCAATCGCCTCCTGCGCTTACATTGACTGCTGTTTCGGTCATTCCTCTCCTCAGTCCGTCAGCTTCATCGCCCGGGCAAAAAAAAAGTGCACCATCCGGGGCGGACAGTACACTCTGGCTTAGATGCTCAAACCGAGAGTTCGCAAGTAAAGGTATTTTAGTTTCGACCGGTCCATACAAGCGCTTTATTTCAAATTATGGTGGGCGATACTGGACTTGAACCAGTGATCTTCCGGATGTGAACCGGACGCTCTAACCAACTAAGCCAATCGCCCACACTGTTCGAGTCAAAATTGGTGGGCCCACCAGGACTTGAACCTGGGACCGACGGATTATGAGTCCGTTGCTCTAACCAACTGAGCTATGGGCCCCTGTTGTGATTCCGCTCCGTTCGCGAGCCGCTGTGCCTCAATTACACAAGAGATTTAAGTTAAGCAGGCGGAGAGTTTTTGTCAACTATGAATTTGAGGATTTTTTGCAGACTGCGGATTACCCGCCGACGGGATACCGCTGGAGGACGGAGCGCGACAACCCCCTGTTTCCCCCTTTTCTAAGGGGGACTTAAAGGCGGCGGCTGCCTGGCGACTGCCTGCTGGTGGCTATCTAATGGGACGCGCGCCAAATTCCCCCTTAGCAAAGGGGGTGGCCCCGATGAAATCGGGGGCGGGGGTTGCCTTTTCGATAACTCATACATCGCCTAGCTGAAGAATTAAAGCTATTCTTTGCTTAGAAATACCTCTCAAAGTATGCTTTACTAATAATGCGTTGCCAAGGTTGCTCTGCCTCGATAGAATCATCTTCTGTCGTATTGATTTCTTTTGGAATACAATGTTCCTCACAAGCCAAGGATTCAAAGACATCTATTTGAAACCGATCCTCCTCGGTAAAGGTGTATAATTGATGCTCGGTTAAAGTAGCTTTTACCAGCAAAGGAAAAATATAGCTAGATAATAAAAGGTGGTCCTTAAGCACCCATATAGAATTATACCCATGCTCAATCTTTCCGTGAGCTAAGTTGTTTCGCAAGCTATAAAAATCACGAATCCAAAGGTCTCTTACACTTGTTGACTTATACAATTTCTTCGGATCAACATTATCAGCGAATCTTTGCACATCCTTTGGCATTATGACATTGTTGGTAGTCAAAACCTTTGTAAAAGCTTTAGCCAAATCATTAATCTTCCCTTTACTGTTACATAAAAGCCTTTCAAATGCACCAATTGTAAAAACCACTTCAACTGCTTCTGTTATTTCCAAGCTATCAGTATTTGCAAAGTTAAAATTGACAATGGACTCATAAATACAAGCCCAGTGATTTTGGGCAAGGTTTGTTTGGGCATTCGTTAATGATTCTAGTAATCGACTATCAAATTGTATTGCCATTGGCTTAAATATGTGCTTTGACTTAAACACTTTAAAGGCATCTTTTGAATACAAAGTGCTTGTCGTGCCGTCTCTTCTTCGCTGAGTTAGGTTGTATCCTCCGGTAGCATCTTTAAAATGTGTGATCATAACTCTGAAAAGATCTCTATTACAGTAGTCAAACTGCGGCATTCCAAAAAAACTTCTTTTGCTTAAATTTGAAAAAGCAAATAATTCGGCGAAAACAAATATAGAATCGGTGTCCTCTTGATTCAATTGCTCCAATAATTCCTTTCCATCTAATAATACCAAAGTAGCTTCATTAATAGGTTTGTTTAAAATCGCATAATAATGCGATAGCACTGAATCAAGAATCTTTTGCTTTTCATTATCTCTTCCTGCGGGCAGGGTTACCCTTTTATAAGGTATCAATCTATACTTGCCAATTGTTATTTCATCATCCAATGCAAACCAAGGGAAAAAACAAAGTGCATTCATTATAACAAGGTACTCCAAATACCTAGTTGTTATTTATCCAAAGTTTATTGTTTCTAAATACCACTAACCTTAACACCTTGCTCTCATCTCCCCCCTCACCTCCAGCCCAGCACCCGCGCCGGGAGGAACAGCAGCGCCCGCACCAGCGCGAACACCGCGCCGACAGAAATCCCGACCAGCCGCAGCGGCAAAGACACCAGCCAGACAACCGGAAACAGCACCAGCGCCAGGACAGCAACCGGCCAGGAAAGCACGAACAGGATACACCAGCCGGTAAACAAAAGCAGGGTTTTCACCGTTTTGCTGCCTTCCTGATAAAGTCTTGTAATGTAAAATTCTTTAAAGGCAAATCCCCCTGAATCCCCCTTTTGCAAAGGGGGACTTTTTCACAGCAGCATACACTACTACAATAAGCAGCTGAACTTAGGAAATCAATGACTCATCGGATGGTTTACAGCGGGGGCCGTCAACTGAAAAACATATACTTGCGCAGGATGCCGGAGCGGGACGGGTGGCGCAGCTTGGTCAGCGCCTTGGCCTCGATCTGGCGCACGCGCTCGCGGGTGACGTTGAAGATGCTGCCGACCTCCTCGAGCGTGCGCGGGCAGCCGTCATCGATACCGAAGCGCAGGCGGATCACTTTCTCCTCGCGGCCGGTGAGCGTGTTGAGCGCGTTGGCGATCTGGTCGCGCAACATGCTGAACGCGGCGTTGCGGGCCGGGGACTCGGTCTCGGTGTCCTCGATCAGGTCTTCGATCGAGCTTTCGCTGCTGTCCTTGATGAAGTCGTTGAGCGAGATTGTCTCCTGGCTGATCTTCATCACCTCGCGCACCTTCTCCACCGGCAGGCCCAGCTTGGCGCTGATTTCCTCGGCCTTGGGCTCGCGGCCGAACTCCTGGACGAACTTCCAGCTGACGCGGTTGACCTTGTTCAGGGTTTCGATCATGTGCACCGGCACACGGATAACGCGCGCCTGCTCGGCGATTGCGCGGGTGATCGCCTGGCGGATCCACCAGGTGGCGTAGGTGCTGAACTTGTAGCCGCGGCGGTAGTCGAACTTATCGGTGGCGCGCATCAGGCCCTTGTTGCCCTCCTGGATCAGGTCGAGGAACTCAAGCCCCCTGTTGACATAGCGCTTGGCCACCGAGATCACCAGCCGGACATTGGCCTTGATCAGCATCTGCTTGGCTCCCTCCACTGCCTGGTCGTACTTGTCCAGGCGACGGCAGAGGCGGGTGAACCCCGAGCTGTCCAGCCCGTATTCGATCTCCAGACGGCCGCAGCGGCAGGCGATCTCGTCGCGGTAGCCGGCCAGGTCCTCCACAGCCGAGTCGCCGAAATAGCCCATCCCGGCCTTGCGGGCCAGGTACTGGCGGATCTGGGCGGCGCTCATCGGGCGTTTGGCCCGCTTCTGACGGACGATCACCTTGTCGAGGTAGGTGACCCTGGTTGAGAGGTCTTCGAACTCGGCGCTGATATCATGGATCGAATCGGAAATCCGCTTGATCTCGGAATAGGTCAGCGGCATCCGCATGAATGTCCGCTTGAGGTTGCCCTGCTGCTTTTCCAGTTCCCTGTTCAGGGCGGGACGGTTTTTTGGGGGGGTGTCGACGATCTTCGCGTTGAGCGCGCGGACCGTGTTGTAGATCTTTTCGAGGCGCTGCAGCTTGCGCAGGAGTTTCGTCTTCTCCTTCTGCTCCAGGTCCTGGCCCTTCCAGTCGCTCAGTTCGGTGTCCAGGAAGTCATCCACCGCCAGCGATTCCTGCTCGATCCTGCTCTTCTCCTCAATCATCAGCCCGAACGCAAGTTGGCAATCGAACACTGCGGACTTAATTTTCTTGCGGCCGCGCTCGATCACCTGGGCCAGGACGACCTCGTCCTCGCGGTCGAGCAGGGGCACATTGCCCATTTCGCGAAGATACATCCTCACTGGGTCGTCGGAGACAGGATCGGAGCTTTCGGCAATCTGGTTCTTGCGCCTGAGCAACCGTTTACGCTGAGCCAGCTTGGGACCGGGCAGCGGATCCCCGTCGAGGTCATCCTGCCCGATTACGGATACGGTTCCGTGATTGTCGTTTTCCGCAGTTTTATCTGATTGCCGTCTTGGAATACTGGAGGCCGACCGGTCCATCAGGTTCGCTCATCCTTGCTGGAGGGTTCACTCGCCTCCGGCCCTAAATATCCGGACCGGGGTAAAATATTGAGCGGGAAACCGGCTTTCGGGGAAGACCGTTGCCGGGATACAAGACACGCCGCACCGGCTGTCAACAGTGTATCCCGGATTGGTCCGGCAAAGTTAACGACAGACCGCCCCCCTTCCATCCGGGTCGGCGTTTCTGCCGGATCGATTTCTTTATACCGTAAAAATTAAACGGCATCAGCTATTTTGCAAATTTTTCGTATCACGTTTAATGTAAGTACCCGGCAGGTAATTGTCAACGTATGATCACTTTTTTGTCAACCAGAACGCTCCGGGCATTTCATGTTGCAAATGATGCTTGCGTGCGTGGAGTTCCTCCAACTCATCGGCCGCACCAGTGCCCTCGGAGCCAGTGGAATAAAAAATCTCGCTCATCCTGCTGTCAACCCTGCCGATCTCGATTTTGCGCCAGCACCTGTCGAACACTTCCTCCGCGGGTTCGAAGTGTTCGAGTTCACGGAGCCTGGCGATCTCGGAGTGCAGTTCCTCGGGCAGGTTGACATAGAGCGCCTCACCGATATTGCGCACACCGTCCTCCCAGGCAGCCAGCATGGCCTCAAACACCCGCTCGTGGTTTTCGCGCTCGAACGGGTCGCGGCCGAGTTTCTCCTGCACCCTTTCGATAAACTCAGGATTACGCATGCAGATTGCGAGCAGATAATCAGCCGGTGTGAGTTTTTGAGATGCAGCGGCAGCCTGCCCTGCACGATTACGGCGGCCTCCGGCCGAGATTCTGCGCATGCGCCCGGCGACCACGTTTTCCGGCACGCCGATAAACTCGGCGGTTTTCTGGAGGTAAAGCTCCCGTACCAGCTCGTCACTGACCCTGGCGACCGTTTCCAGGCACTTGTCCGCGGCCAGCTCCCGCTGACTGACAACCTCCAAATTCAGTTTGCCGCGCATGATTTCGATCTTGCGGTCCAGCAGGTCGACTGCCCCGCTCAGCAGGTCCTCGAATTTCTCCGGCCCGTTGCTGCGGATGAAGTCATCGGGGTCCTGGCCTCCCGGCAGAGTCGCCACCCGGACATTGACTCCGGCGGCCAGCAGTTCGTCGCCGCCGCGGAAAGTGGCCTTGAGTCCCGCCCGGTCAGCGTCGTAGAGCAGGAACACCTCCCTGGCATAGCGTCCCAGCAGGCGGGCCTGGCCGGCGGTGAGCGCTGTGCCCAGTGGAGCGACTGCGTTCTGAACCCCGAACTGCCAGAGGCTGAGTAGGTCCATGTAGCCCTCGACCACCAGCGCGCTCTCCGCCCGGCTGATCGCGCCGCGGGCCTTGTCCAGCCCGAACAGGACCTCGCCCTTGTGGAACAGATCGGTATCGGAGGTATTGAGGTACTTGGGCAGCGAGTCGTCCAGCACCCGCCCGCCGAAACCTACTGTCCGGCTCCGGGTGTCGCTGATCGGGAACAGCACGCGGCCGCGGAACCGGTCGTATTTCCTGCCACCTTCCTGCGCGACACTGACCAGGCCGGCGGCGATCAGGTCCTCCTGTTCGATCCCGTGGTTCAGCGCCGCGGAGCAGAACGTATCCCGTTCACGGCCCTCGGGCGCCCAGCCGAGCGAGAACTCGGCGATCAGCTCGTCGCTCAGGCCGCGCTGTTTCAGGTACTGGAGCGCTTTCGCTCCGCTCTCGTTTCCGGTGAGCTGTTCGTGATAGAAACTCCTGGCGAACTCATTGGCATAGAACAGGCGTTTGCGGCCGGAGTCCTCGCGGACCTCGCCGGTAGGACGGGGCATGGGCAGGCCGGCCCGCTCGGCAAGCTGCTCCACCGCCTGGGTGAACGAGAGCTGCTGGTGATCCATCAGAAAAGAATACACATCGCCGCCCTTGCCGCAGCCGAAGCACTTGAAAATGTCCTTTGAGGGCGTGACCGTGAACGAGGGTGTCTTTTCAGTGTGGAACGGACAGAGACCGACCCAGTTCTGCCCCCGGCGGCGAAGTTCCACATGCTGGCCGATCACCTCGACAATGTCTGTCTGCTCGCGGAGATTATCGATAAATTCGTCGGGAAGGTAGCCGGGCATAATCGGGTCGCGGTTAAGGGGAAGTGACACGGGTATCGAATGAACCGGCCCGCGGCGAGGCCCGCGAGGAATCCGTTTAAATTCATTTGATTCACAAGTTGCAGCCGGTCGGGTACCTGTAATTCTTAATTCATTAGAAGTTGTTTCACAACTGGAGTTTTATTTCAAACTTTCGCCCATTGGCAGGTACTCCCAAAAACACAACCCCCTGTTTCCCCCTTTTCTAAGGGGGACTAAAACCGTCTAACCCCAGCCACCGTGCGAAAAAGCCTGAGACCGGACAATTCCCCCTTAACAAAGGGGGTGCCTGCGAAGCAGGCGGGGGTTGTCCCGTTTAAAGTTATGAAATAGCTTCTAGTATTTTTCTTTCTGCCTTTAGTTCGTCAAAAGCAGTAAAACCATCTGTTACGAGGATTTCTTTTCGCTTAACTATAATCTCAGTCGGCGAGACGGACAACTGTAACCCCGGTGCCGCCCTCGCTCCACTCACCGGCGCGGTAACTTTCGACCCGGCGGTCATCGCTCAGCAGCTGCGTCACGCGGGCGCGCAGCACGCCTGTGCCCTTGCCGTGCAGGACCACGACTTCGGTCAGGCCCTCCAGCACGGCGCCCGAGATGAACCGGTCGAGTTCGAGACCCACCTCATCGGCGCGAATCCCGCGGATATCCAGGCGGGTCAATTCACCGCCGGCGGCATCGTCATCCGGGGAAAGATACTCGAAACCTGTCCTCTTTTCAGTTCCGGCGTTTTCCAGTTTCTCCATTTCCGTTGGCACGACACTGATTTTCACCCTGCCGGCCACGACGGTGAACCTGCCGCCGCTGTCCGGGCCGCCGGCAATCTCTCCGGTCAGCCCCAGGCCGGGTACGCGCACCCGGTCGCCTGCGGCAAGCTCCGAGGGATCGACACCGGCGGCCTCAACCGGCGGCGCTTCCTGGTCTGCAACCCCTGCCAGGTTCAGATCACGGATTTTGTCTTCCAGCTCTTTACGGGCGCGCCGCGCGGCCTTCCGGCCATCCCGCTCGTACTCGGCCTCCAGCCGCGCGATAACTCCTTCCACCTCCTTGCGCGACTCCAGCAGCTCCTCGCGGACCTTTTGCTCCATCCGGCGCTCGAAACTCTTTTCCTGCTCCTCGAGTCTGAGGGTGCGACGGTTCCAGTCGGCCTGGCGCTGTTTCAGTTCCCGTTCGCGCTCGGTTGAGCGACGGTCCCGATCGCGGGCTGAATTAACCAGTTCGCTGAGCTTTTTCTGCTGGTCCTCCAGCCCGGCCAGGAAAGACTCCCTGTCCAGAGTCTCGCCGCCCATGAACTCCCGCGCCCGCTCGAGCACCTCCGGGCTGAGACCCATATTGCTGGCGATTTCCAGGCCGTAGCTGCGGCCGGGGATTCCCTTGCAGAACTCGAAAGTGGGCCGCAGTTTTTCCAGGTCGAACTCCAGCGAGCCGTTGACCAGGCCCGGCACCTGCTCGAAAAGTAATTTCAATTCTCCATAGTGCGTGGTCGACAGGGTCAGGCAGCCGCGGCAGGTCAGGTGCTCCAGCACTGCGGCAGCCACCGCGGCGCCCTCGGCCGGATCGGTACCCACGCCGATCTCATCGAGCAGCAGCAGGCTGTGCCTGTCCCCCCGCTCCAGGGCTTCCTTGAGTTCGATCACGTGCCCGCTGAAACTCGAGAGGTTCTTGTCAATCGACTGCTCATCGCCGATCGCGGCAATCACGTTGCCGAACAGCGGCAGACTGGAGCCCTCGTCCAGCAGGGGGAAAATTCCGCTCTGGGCCATCAGAGCCGTCAGGCCGACCGTTTTGAGCATCACGGTTTTACCGCCGGCGTTGGGTCCGCTGACCAGCAGGGTGCGCTCGCCATCATCCATTTCGAGAGTCAGCGGCACCGATTTATCGTCGCGGGCGGCCAGCAGGGGATGGCGCGCCCGGACGATTTTGAGCTGTTCCGTACGGCCAATCGCCGGTCTGTGGCAGCGGAAAATATCGGCGTAACGGGCGCGGGCGTAGAGACTGTCCAGCTCGGCGAGCACCTCGATATCAGTGCGCAACTGCTCGCGGACCGGGGCCAGTTCGGCGCTCAGCGAGGCGAGAATCCGGTAGATTTCCCGGCGGATATCGAGTTCGACCTCGCGCAGGCGGTTGTTGGGTCCGACCACCTGTTCCGGCTCGATAAAGAGCGTATTGCCGCTGCCGCTCTCCCCCTGGATAATCCCGGGACATGAACTCATCTCGTTGCGCAGCACGGCGATAACGTAGCGTTCCTGGCGCAGGGTGACGAAATTCTCCCCGGACGACCCTTCGGCGCTAAGCTTGTCCGCGATATCATTGAGTCGTTTTTCCAGGTGCTCGCGCAGATTGCGGGCGTCCTTGCGCAGGCGGCGCAGCAGCGGCGAGGCGCTGCTGCGCACGTCGTTGTTCTCGTCGAAAGTGCGGCTGATTTCGGCGTGCAGCTGCTCGAAGCCCTCGAGGCGGCCGGCGAGCGCACAGAGCGAGGGCAGGGAATCCTCGCGGCGCAGGATATAGCTCCGCACTGACTGGGCGCCGTCGAACAGGCGGCTGAACGCGACTATCTCATCGGCCTCGAGCACGACTCCGGTCTTGGCCAGCCGTGCGATCTGTTCCGCCAACACCGGGATCTCAGGCGGCGAGAAGGTTGCGTCTCCGGAGGTGATCGAGCACATCTCGGCCAGACGGTCGAGTTCAGCGGCCAGCTCTTCCTCCCGGTCGGTCGGCTCCAGGGCCATAACCATGCGGCGCCCAAGCACGCTGACCGCCTGAGCGGCAATCGACTCCAGCACCCGCTCGAATTCGAGCATATCCTTTACTCGCTGTGAAACTACCATCCTCTGTTTTTCTCCGGGTTCTAGAGCCGTTGATACGGCCGAAATAAAAAAAGCCCCTAACAAAAGTATGTTAAGAGCTAATCTATCAGGACAGTCTGAACAGATCCGTACATTCGTGTATCCCGGACCCTGCTCCCGGCAGCAGTACTACCTGCGGGTCATGTCCTTTCTCATTTTTCTTTTGGCGGAGTTCAGTTTACGCTTGCGTTTTTCGCTGGGCTTCTCAAAGTGACGGTGCTTTCGCAGGTCGGAGAGAATTCCTGCTTTTTCGCATTTTTTCTTGAACCTCTTTAACGCCTTTTCAAAATTATCACCTTCATCGATATACACCTCAGGCACGCAGATACCTCCCCGCCATAGGGTTTAACAAAATATTAAGGGCCAAAGTGAATTCAAAATACTATTATGAGCCACAAAAGTCAAGTACTGTCAATAAATTATACGTCTCATTCGAACAGCTTGTCGATTTCGTCCTGGCTGATACTCACGTCGCCGTCATCGTCTTCCTTTTTTTTCCCGGACGAGGGTTTTTCCTCTTTCACTTTTTTATCAGTTTTGCCTGCCGCCGGTTCCTCCGCGGCTGCTTCTTTCTCCACAACCTCAGCCTCTTCCGCCGCTTCTTCCGGCTCAGCTTCTTCTTCCCCTGCCGCCGGTTCCTCCGCGGCTGCTTCTTCCTCCACAGCCTCAGCCTCTTCCGCCGCCTCTTCCGGCTC
>VRUH01000012.1:0-31036 GCA_019456185.1 Candidatus Glassbacteria bacterium
GCCCTCGGCTGTCATCGCGGCCAGCACCAGCGCGGCCGACGCCCGGAGGTCGCTGGCCATCACCGGCGCGGAGGTCAGTTTGCAGGGTCCGTTGATTGTTATCGTCCGGCCCTGAACCGCGATATCGGCACCCAGGCGCGCCAGTTCAGGTACGTGAAGCGCCCTGTTCTCGAAAATATTCTCCACGATCCGGCTGGTTCCCTCACAGCGGGTGGCCAGCGCGCAGAACTGGGCCTGCATGTCGGTTGGAAAACCGGGGTAGGGGCTGGTTGCCAATTCAAACGGCCTCAGCGGGCCGTTGCTCCTGACCAGCAGGGTTTTCCTGCCCTTTTCGACAGTCACGCCCGTGCGTTCCAGCATCTCGATCACCGCGGTCAGATGGTCCGGTCTGCAATCGGCAATCACGACGTCTCCGCCTGTAATCGCCGCCGCAACAGCATAAGTGCCCGCCTCGATCCTGTCCGGGATGACCCTGTGGGTAACTCCATTCAGCCGCCTGACACCCTCGATCTCAATCCTGGAGCCGCCCGCGCCGGCCACGGACGCACCCATCGCGTTGAGCATCACCGCCACGTCCTCGACCTCCGGTTCCAGCGCCGCCGATTCGATAACAGTGCGGCCCCTCGCCAGCACGGCGGCCATCATCACGTTGATCGTTGCACCCACGCTGGAGCCGTGTTCACCGGCAAGATCGATTTCGGCACCGGTGAGTCCGTTTTCAGCACTCAGCTTGACATAACCTCCCGAGGTGACTATTTGCGCACCCAGTGCGGCCAGGCCCCTCAGGTGGAGGTCTATCGGGCGCTGGCCGATTGCGCAGCCACCGGGCAAGGACACTTCAGCCCGTCCGTGACGCGCCAGCAGCGGGCCCATCACGTAATAACTGGCCCTCATCCTGCGCACCAGTTCGTACGGCGCCAGCACGCCTTTTGCGTCAGCCGGGTCAAGACACAATGCGCCCTGATCGGTTTGGGAAACAGCTGCGCCGAGATTTTCCAGCACCAGCGACATCGTGCGCACGTCCATCAGCTTCGGGGTATTCTCCAGCACCACCGGGCTCTCTGCCAGCAGCGCGGCCGCCATCTGGGGCAGGCAACTGTTCTTGGCCCCGCTGGTCTCTATCCGGCCGCATAACGGCCCGCACTGCTCGATCCTGAACTTATCCATGGAATTCCTGTCGGAAAGTTACATTCTGCTGGCGATCACGAACCTGGGCTTACCGGCCAGGTCGGTGCGGAACTCAGGTACAGAATAGCTACCGCGAGCTTGCCCGGCAAACAACTCTTCGACTGCTGAGTGCTGGGTTTCTCCGGTTTCCAGAATCAGCAGGCCGCCAGGTCGAAGGTATCCGTTGGCCTCGCCGATTATCCTTGCAATCATGTCCAGTCCTTCAGCACCGGCGGCCAGGGCCAGCGAAGGTTCGTGGTTTCTTACCTCGGGCGGCAAACCGGCCATTTCTCCCGTGGATACATAGGGTGGATTGGACACCACGACATCGAACGAGCGGTCAGCCCGGATCGCGGTAAACAGATCGCAGCGCAGCAGAAACACCGGGCTTCGCAGGCTGCCGCCCTGTTCCTTGATATTCCGCCCGGCCCACGCCGCCGCTGTCCCCGAAAGCTCGGTCAGAACGCAGCAGAGGTCATTCCGCTCCGCTGCCAGCGCCAGCGCCAGCGCGCCACTGCCCGCGCACAGGTCGAGTACCTTGATTGCGCCGGCATCTGTAACGGCCAGAGTGTCAAGCCTGTCGAGCACCAGCCCGGCAAGCTGCTCTGTTTCGGGACGCGGGATCAGCACACCCGGCCCGACACTAAGCGTGAGACCGCGGAAACCGGTGCGGCCGATGATATACTGCAGGGGCTCGCCCGAGGAACGTCGCCGTATCCGCTCCCGGAACAGCTCCAGCTCATCCTCCGCCAGGGGACGGTCGAACTGGAGGTACAGCTCCAGGCGGCCGATTCCCAGCACATCGGCCAGCAGCCTTTCTGCGTTCAGCCTGGCGGACTCGATACCGTGCTGTTCCAGGTAGTTTTCCGCCAGCTTGAGCACCTCGATCAGTTTCTTCAAAAGCCGGTCCGCATGCTGAGATTGGCGGCAGATTACCGTCCGGTGAGGACAGCTAGCGCACGGTTAGCAATATAGCCGGATCCCCGCCGGTTGGCAATCTGTCAGGCCCGCTAACGGCCTTTTAATTGACTTCGCAGGGCGCATATATTAAACTCACAATCTAATTTCAACCCGATCAGACCGTTACCCGCTTTATTGCCGTTTCCCGTCCGCGGAACCGGACCATAGTATACCCGAAGGGTCGGTAAGCGATGGAAAAGTACGAGTTCAAGGAGATTGAGCGTAAGTGGCGGAACGTGTGGGAAAACGAGGGCCTGCATCGAGCCGATTTCCACGGCGAGGGCCGCAAATGTTACTGCCTGGTGATGTTTATCTACCCATCGGCGGACCGTCTGCATATCGGCCACTGGTACAACTACGGGCCGACCGACACCTGGGCGCGGTTCCGCCGGATGCACGGCGACAACGTGTTCGAGCCGATCGGTTACGATGCCTTCGGGCTGCCGGCCGAGAACTACGCGATCAAGCACGGAGTCCATCCCTGGGACTCAACTGGCGAAAACGTGCGCGTGGTGCGCGAGCAGCTCAAGGAAATCGGCGCGATGTACGACTGGGAGCGCGAGCTAAACACCAGCGAACCGGAATACTACAAGTGGACCCAGTGGATTTTCCTCCAGTGCTACAGGGCCGGGCTGGCCTACCGGGCCTCCGGGCAGGTTAACTGGTGCCCGAGCTGCCAGACCGTGCTGGCCAACGAGCAGGTGATGAGCGATGGGACCTGCGAGCGCTGCGAGTCACTTGTCACCCGCAAGGAAATGGTCCAGTGGTTCCTGAAGATAACCGAGTACGCCGACAGGCTGCTCAAGGGCCTGGACAAGCTGGACTGGCCGGAAAAGACCAAGGCCATGCAGCGCAACTGGATCGAGCGCAGCGAGGGCGGGGAAATCAAGTTCTCGTTCGCCGACGATACCCCGGGAGCCGGTTCGCTCAGCGAACAGGAACGCTCGTTCAACGTGTTTACCACCCGGCCGGATACGCTGTTCGGGGTAACCTATATGGTGATGGCTCCCGAGCATCCGCTGGTCGGCAGGATCACCACTCCGGAACAGCAGGCGGATGTAGAGCGCTATGCGGAGAAGGCGAGTCACCTCAACGAAATCCAGCGCACCAGCACGGTCAATGAGAAGACCGGCGTGTTCACCGGCGCCTACGCGATCAACCCGGTCAACGGCGAGCGCGTACCGGTCTGGATCGCCGACTATGTGATGCTCTCCTACGGTACGGGCATTATCATGGCGGTCCCGGCCCACGACAACCGTGATTTCGAGTTTGCCAGGCAGTTCGGCCTGCCGATCCGCGAGGTTATCGCTCCCGAAAGCGGCGGCGGCGGGGGAGAGCTGAGCGAAGCCTATACGGAGCCCGGCGTGATGGTCAATTCCGGGGAATTCGACGGACAAGAGTCGCGGGAGGGTGCGCGCAGGGTTGTTGAAAAGCTGCAGGCGAAGAACCTGGCCGAGTTCAAGGTCAATTTCCGTATCCGCGACTGGCTGATCAGCCGCCAGCGCTACTGGGGCGTGCCGATTCCGGTGGTGTACTGCGACAAGTGCGGCGAGGTGCCCGTACCCGAGGACCAGCTGCCGGTGGAACTGCCTTACGAGGTAGATTTCAAGGGTGCGGCCAGGGGTGTAAGCCCGCTGGCCACTAACGAAGAGTTTGTCAACACTGCCTGTCCGGGCTGCGGAGGCCCCGCCAGGCGGGAAATCGACACGATGGACACGTTCGTGGACAGCTCATGGTATTTCCTGCGCTATCTCAGTCCCGGGGCTGAGCATAAACCGTTCGACCGCGAGCTGTGCGACTCGTGGCTGCCGGTTCATCATTACGTGGGAGGCGCGGAACACGCCACCATGCACCTGATCTACGCCCGTTTCATCAACATGGCGCTTCACGATCTCGGCCATCTCGGGTTCGAGGAGCCGTTCGCCCGCCTCAGCCATCAGGGGATTATCACCAACCAGGGCGCCAAGATGAGCAAGAGCCGCGACAACGTGATCAACCCCAAGTCGTATATCGACAAGTTCGGGGCCGATGCGTTCCGCTGTTACCTGATGTTCATGGGCGATTACAGCCAGGGCGGCGACTGGGACGACACCGGCATGCAGGGCATGTTCCGCTTCCTGATGAGAGTCTGGCGGCTGGTGCAGCATAACGCTCAACGTGTGGACGGTGTAAAACGTCGAGTCACCGACAGTTCGACTATCGATAGCCTGGGCGGGACAGAGAAAAAAATCGCCCGGGTAATGCACAATTCGATCAAGTGCGCCGGCGAGGACTTGGAGCGCATGCATTTCAACACCGCGATCAGCCGGATCATGGAACTGGTCAACGAGCTTGTACCGTACGCTGGCGAGGAAAGCGGCAACGAGGATGTCGATAAGGAGTTCATGGCCGAGGCGCTCGATGTGCTGGTGAAAATATTCGCGCCGTTCGTGCCGCATTTCTGCGAGGAACTGTGGCGGGAGGCCCTGGGTAAGGAGCGGAGCGTGTTCCTGAGTTCGTGGCCCGAATACGACAGCCGGGTGCTGGTGAGCGAGGTTGTGACCGTGGTAATCCAGATCAACGGCAAGCTGCGCAGCCAGATTGAAGTTGAGCGCGACCAGGCCGAACAGGAAGTTACCCGGACCGCCCGGGACGATCCGAAAGCCGCGGGGTATATCGACGGTAAGACAATCCGCAAGGTGATTTACGTGCCGAACAAGCTGGTTAATTTCGTGGTGGGGTAAATTGCGCAGTCCACTGCCAAACAGCAGTCCAAGCCAAAACTCCCTCCGCAGGGATGTCGCATAAGATACATTATGTAAACAATGTGATCTGGCGTTATCTATTTTCAAAACAAAAAAAGCCGGCCGGGTCTCCCCCGCCGGCTTTTTAATATATTTTTGGATAAACTAGTATTGGCTCGAGTACCTTTTCCGCAGGGCCAGCAGCATGAACAGCAGGATCCCGGTGACGATCACGACGAAACCCACCTGCATGAACATTTCCGAGTAGATGGTTTTAGCCAAGCCGACGATATAGGCCGTGGTCATGATTAAAATGCCGCTGACAACGGCGAATGTGGCCAGTATCTTACCGCGCTCCTGCCGCAGATACCCCTGGCATGACGGACACTTGATAGCGCGGGAATCGATGATGCTTCCGCAGTAAAAGCAGCGTTTCTTGCCTTCCTCTTCAAAGTCAGAAGTATCCATTGGTTTCTGGCTGAACCAACTCTGGAACGTGCCGAAACCGTAGACCAGGAACCCAAGGTAAGCCAGGATAACACCCGCGTTCATAGTCTGAAGCCAGAGACTATCCGCCCTGGAGAGGAACCAGATGTAGCTGAAAAAGCCCACGAGAATCCCGGCCACCATCAGCAAAGTGCCCCAGAACTGTCCCTCGTTTATCCTGGGTTTGATAAAAGATTTGCAGTGCTGGCATCTGAGTGCCTTGTCGTAAATCTGGCTGTAACAGACAGGGCATGAATTCATGGCAGTGCCTCCCGACGGATTGGAAAAGGTTCGGTTTCAGTGAAACGTCAATCGTCTAGGTCAGAGGATCCTGGCTTACGTCGTACTCGATAAATATTTCAATCCTGCGGTTTTTGCCACGGTTTTCTTCCGAATCATTCGGGTATGCTGGGCGGTACTCGCCGTAGCCGACCGCGGAGAATTTTCCTGGCTCGATACCTGAATAATTGATCCCGAAGTCGATCACGCTTTTCGCCCTGGCGTAGGACAAGTCCCAGTTTGTGTCGTAGAGCATGTTGTTTACCGGAAGATCATCGGTATGCCCGGTAACCCTCAGAGTGTTGTCCCACCCCTCGGCGATCTCGAATATTTTGGCTAGGTACGGCATTCCGCGGGGGTTCAGCTCCGCCATCCCCTGCTCGAAGAGCAACGGAGTCAATATCCTGATCGCGATTCCCTGGGAAGTTATAACCACCGTGATACTTTCCTGCTGTTTCTGCTGCTCCACGAAGTCCTGCAGTTCTGATATCGCTGTCGATATTTCACCGATATCCACATCACTGACCTTGGGGACGATAATGTGGACCAGCTCCATTGTCGAAGGGTCTTCGCTGAGAATGCCGAGGGATCCCTGCAGTGCGCCGCTGGCCTTCTCGAATGACTGCGGATCCACGCTGCTCATGGAGACGATTAATACAAAGAAGCACAACAGCAGGGACATCAGGTCACTGAAAGTGGTCAGCCAGGCGGGTGCTCCGGGTTCGCATTCAGGGCATTTCTTCGCCATCTCACAACTTCCTGTAATACGTTAACTTAATCATAATAAAGCAATAAATAATATCAGTTAGATGGCATCGCTTTCAGCAGCTCGGACATTTTTACATAAGAGCGCAGGTTTTCCAGTTTTTTCAGTTCTTTTTCGAGTCCTTCCGGGTCGTTGCATACCAGTTTGCGGATATTCTGTTCCGTGTCCACGGTGGTTTTGAACAAGCCGATGTCAAAAGAGGGACTCAATAATTTATCGGCTTCTTCCCGGCCTATATTGAGCAGATCCTCGACCTCCTCGGGACTATCCTCCATGTCCCCGACCTCACCGAGAGAGGAGTTGACTCTCAGGAATTCGTTCCACTCCCGGAATTTGTTCGCATCCGGGATTTCGAGGTGCCTGTGCTCCTCGCCGTTAACGAATTCCTTCTGGACTTTGACCAGTTTGGTAAAAACCATCCGGTTGACAACCTTGGCAACCATTTCCTTATCGACCGCAAGAATCATGCTACTTTCATCAAGCAGCCCGGTAAGGCCGACTGAAAGCGTCTCCCCGCCCCTCAGTCCGACCGAGCGCGCCAGGTGGTAAATCCGGCTGCAGAGACTGAAGTAAAATTTGTCAGCTTGAGCGGATTGACCTGCGTATCGGTTTCGCGGAGCCTTTCGGCCAGTACGCCGAAAATCGATCCTTTTTCGAGAAAAGTAAAGACTATCCTTTGTTTGCCGATATTTTTACTACCATCAACTTAGCCGCTTTCGACTATGTAGGCGCTGTTTCCGAGCGTGTTTTCCCGGATGATCGCCTCGCCGGGCTTGTATGATTTTCTGATCGGCAAAAACTGACCTCCGCTCGGGGCTGCGTTATGCTCTCAGAGTAACGCAGTACAGGGGCTCGCTTAACTTTAGTCCAGGCCGGCCAGTTTGTCAATAAGCGCTCCCGAGCCAAAACTCGGCTTGCCTGAGGCGTTGCTTAAGGATATATTAAGAGCGAAAGCTTAACTGATTGAGGTTTCCGTCATGGTCAATATGATTGCAATCGCCGCGATATTTATCCTGATCCTGTTGATTGTTGCCGGGTTCGTCTCCCAGCAGTTCGCGGCGGCCCAGCAGATCAAGGAGAACAAACTCCCTAAAAGCCTGCTGGAAAAAACGAATAAGGGAATCGGGGCGCTCGATACGGGCAAATTCCGCCAGATCGTCATGGCAAGCGGGCCGGACGAGCTTAGCGACCAGGTTGAACACCTGATCGACGAAAGTGACCGCACATCGGCATCAACCGCGGAGAATGGTATAAATGAGAAGCCTGACAACCAGGTGTTCGATGATCAGCTTGGAGGATCGGCCGGTGCGCTGAGCCTGGAAGGCAAGGACCTCCAGACGATCTACTCCGAATACCTCTCGGAAAAAAATGTCAACCCGTTCGACATGGAACCAGAATTCAAGCTTGGTGTAGCATATTTGAAGTTCGGCCAGTTCGAGAAAGCGATCAAGCAGTTCCAGAAAGTTCATGACGACAAGGTGGACTTCCCCGGTATAAGTTATTACCTGGGCGAGGCTTACCGCTGTAGCGGCCAGTTCTACGAGGCGATGAAAGCTTATAAGGAGTCCTGGGAGACGGATAGCCGGTTACAGGAGAAGAATGAAGAAAACCCGTCAGAAAAGGAACGGCAGGGAGTGGGCGACGCGCCGAAAGAGTTGTAGCCCGAAACCGATTTTGCCATATTTTGCCGGTGATGGAGAGCTGAGATGAAAGTCGGATTAGCGAACTTTATTGTATTCACGGCGTTGTTATCCGGGCTGCCGGCCGGGGCTGAACCCCGGCTGGAAGTGGACCGGATGGACTTTGATTTTGCGACAGTTTACCGCGGCGATGAGGCCCGTCATACGTTCACGCTTTCCAATACCGGTACAGATACGCTGAAAATCACCAAGGTGCGCAGCAGCTGCGGCTGCACTGTTCCATCCGTGGCGAAACGTGAACTCGGTCCCGGAGAACAGACCGAACTGACGGCCGTGTTCGATTCGGGCCGTTTCCAGGGTTCCGTGACCAAGAACATTTACGTTTATTCCAACGATCCCGCCAGCCCGATAACCAAGCTCACGATCCATGCCTACGTGAAGCAGGACCTGATGGTCTCCCCCGCCTCGATCTATTTCGCCGGCCTCAAAGAGGGCGAGTCGGTTCATCGCGAGATTGAGATCCGCAACCTGTCCGGCCAGGCGGTGAACATCAGGGAAATCGCCTCAACCGTTTCCAGCCTGGAAATCCAGCTCGAAAAACCGGTTCTCGAACCGGATGAAGTTACCCTGCTGCATCTGCGCATTCCCAAATTGAGCAAGGGCATGAAACTGACCGGAGAATTGACTATCTTCAACAGCAGTCACGAGGATGAGCTGAAGATTCGTCTGTACGGCGGTTTGATACAGTAGGTATTGCTGCGGGAGACAACAAAGCCGCTGGAACTTATTACACCTTCCAGCGGCTTTGTTTGTTTACTGCTGCTCCAGTTCCCTGGCTCTGAGTAATTCATAGTACTGGCGGATCAGATTCCTGTAGCTTTCCGGATAACTTCCCTGCCAGCGCTCCAGCTGACGGCGCAATCGCTCGTCGCCGTTGCCGCTCTCCAGCAGGCCGTCAGGCAGGCCGTCGGGAGGAACGACCATGAAATTCTCGGGGCGCTCCGCTTTGCGCCGCCGGCCCGATTCACGCTCCTGAATCGATTTCTGTGCGTCCAGCAGCCGGTTGAATATCCGGTTTTGACGTTCCAGGGTTTCCCGGCTGATCCCCTGTTCCTGCAACTGCTTCACCACCTCTTCGGCCTCTTGCGCCGCACCCTCCAGCGCATTACCCATCATATCCCGCCGCCCCTTCATCCGTTCGGCCATTTCCTGGAGCTGGCGACGGATCGCTTCCTGTTCGGCAGCCATCCGCCTGAGCATCTCCATGAACCCGCCCTCTGAGCGTCCCTGGCCTTGGGAGGTTGTCCCGGGTCCGGGTATCGCGCCCTCACCCTGGCCCTGCTGGTTCATGGCATCCCGGCTCATCTGGTTGAGCTGCTGCTGGCGCTGAGCCATCTCCTCAAGCTGCTTCATCAGCTGGTCGAGTCCTGTCCCGGATGATGACTGCTGCAAATTCTCGTCATCCTGCAGCAGCGTCAGCATGCCAGCGTTGATCGTGGTCAGGGATCGCTCCAGGCTGCTCATGGCCTGGGCTTTGCGCCGTGTTTCTGCTTCCAGCTGACTTGTCGAGTGTTCGCCCTGGCTGGTCGCCAGATACAGGATGCTGAGCAGCCGGTTGCTGATAAAGAAATTGTCCTTGGCGGCATCGACAATCTCCATCCGCACGGCGTCCAGACCTTGCACAATCTCCTGCTCGCGCGCGGCATATGCCAGAATGTCCGGATGGTTGAAATCAGGCTCCTGTTCCACTTCGGCTATCAGGTCTTCCTGGTTCTCGGAAAGGAAATTGAGCTGGTCGAACGCCCTTTTCATTGCCTCGGCCACTTCCGCCCGCCATTTGCGCTGGAGGTTTTCCCGATACTGCTGCATCCGCTCGTTCATGTCCTGCATGTTACGCTTAAGCCGCCGCTGGGCCTCGTAACTCTGCCGCGGCTGACCGCTCCGGTAACCCTCGATTGCCTGCTCCATTGACTGCTCTATGGGCTGGCGCCTGCCGGCTTCCCCTTCGCTCATCAGCCCGACGGCGGTTTCCAGTTCACCGGCTTCGCCGAACAGACGCGCGGTCTCGCCGATCTGTTCGAACATGCTCTCAGCCTGCTCCTGCATCCCGGACGTGCTTTCGGCCATTCGCAGCAGCTTCTCCTGCCCGCCGTCCTTCGAGTCCTCCGCGGTGTCAGTTTGATTTTTACCAGCCGCTGATTCCGGATCGTCTTGCTGACCAGTTTCCTCATCGGTCGCCGTCCGGCCGCTTTGATCCTGCTGAGCGCCGGTGTCCGCCGATGTTGAATCGCCGTCAGCCATCTCAAGCTGGGCTGCCAGGCTGTCGGCACGGGCCAACTGATCGGGATCGAGCATGGCAGCCGTGCTGTCGGCCATCTCTGCGGCGGACTCGGCCAGTTGCCCGGTCTGCCGGACAAGATTGTCAAGCTGCTGTTCGAGCTGGAGCCTTTCCAGCAGAGCCAGTGTCTTGTCGAGTTTTTGCAGGATCTCTTCCTGGGAAATCTGCAACTGCTCCATCGCCTCCTCCAGCGCCCGGCGGTCCATTCTGTCAATCGACTGCTGGATCCGGCTCATCAGTTCCTTGAACTTATCGGTGGCGACCTCGTTCATCAGCTCCTGCACGCGCGACATTTTCTCCAGCATCTCAGTACTCATCATCTCGCCGCGCTGCATCTGTTCGATACTCTCGGCCAGCTTTTCCGACAGCTTTTTGACCTTCTCCAGCATCTGCCGCTGTTCCTGCACGGCCTGGCTGATCTGCTGGTTGTCCTCCCACTGCAGCAGCTGCCCCCGCTCAAGTGTCTCGTTGAGCTTCTTGACCTGCTCGTGAAGCTGCTCGCCCTGCTGCTCCAATTCCTCCAGGTCGGTCGCGATCTGCTCCTGACGGTCCTGTTCCCTGTTGAATATCTCCTCGAGCGACGGGAAGCGGATCCGGTAGCGGGCCGTGGACGAACTCTTGGGACCGCTGAGTTCGTCGTTGTCGTAAACTGTCAGCAGGTAGGAAACTTCGTCCTCGGGCAGCAGGCCAAGACCGCTCAAGTCCCAGTTGAACTGTTCGAGCACGTGTGATGGGCGCTCGCGGCCGCGCCAGGCGGCGACAGTTTCCGTGCCGGTCTGGCTGGAATCGCCGGAGGGCCGAACCCGCTGCCAGGAAAGAACAAGTTTCGACAGACCGAAATCGTCGGCCAGCTCGAACACGAGCGGCTGAATCATCTCCTCGTTCAGATCGGTTTCACCGCGCGGGTGACGAATGGCCACCGCCGGAGGCTCATCGGCAAGAACCGTGATCGGGTACACCAGCGTATCCGAATTCGATAATCCCCAGCGGTCGTTGAGCAGGATAGCGTAGCTCCCGTCCCGCAGCAGTGAGAGCGTGTCGCTGAAAGCGCGTTCACCGTGCAGCGCGGCGGGGCGGACACTGTCGGGCTCAATCCTTATCCAGGCCGACTCCAGCGGATTGCTTGACCGCCCCGCAATAACGACACGGCTGCCGCGGATACCCTGAATCGCTTTCTCGCGGGTGGTTGTGTAACTGCCAAGACCGGTATAGGGCGGGTAGTGGTAGGTGAGAGACAGCCCGGTAACGAACGGATTATTCGTCACCGTAACATTGAAAGTATCTGAACTTGTACCGTCCTGCATCACGCAGTAGCTGATATCATTCTGGATCCCGTCAATGGTGAGAGTATGCTCGAACTGGCCCTGGTTATATGTCATCGCTCTGGATTGCGCCGGCAGACCGGGCTGCCACATCAGCAGACTCATCTCGCCCGGTTTGCCGATAGTACCCAGGGCGCGGACCTGGAGGCTGTCTCCGCGAAGGATGGTTTTGTCTCCCGGACGGACCAGAATGCGGAACGAGCGTTCCAGTTCAAGCAGTCTGTACGGATGCGAGTAGTTGTCGATCGCCCGGTATATAGCCAGCGGGTCCGAGGCGCCGGTCAGCATAAACGCCGCCGCCAGCACCGCGCTTATCCGCAGGGCAACCCGCATCCGCTTCCGGGACGGCCGGAGCGCTCTCTCACACAGCCTGCGGACTTCCTTTCCGTTTTCAAGCAGTTTACGCGCCTGAGCCACGGCGGCGTGCATCAATGCGGTGGACTGCCCGAACCGGGCCCGGGCCAGCCGGACGAACTCGAGGGCGGCGCTCAGCCGGTTTTTCAGCTCGGGATGCACACGCTCCAAGGCTGCCGCGGCTTTCCACAGGCTGCCGAAACTGGTTATGGCGCCTGTCAGTCTCCATGCGGCTACGCCAAGCAGAGAGGCCGCCACCAAGGCAAGAGTTAATATCCGCCAGACAGCCGGAAGATAAAACGTTCGTTCGGCAATCAGCATGACCAGCGCGGATGCGGAGAGCACAACAGCACACCATAGAGCGGCCTCGGCAATTGCCCGGGCCAGCATGAAACGCCGGGCGACAGCCATACGCTCCAGGAAAACCCTGTTATCGCTGCTGTTCTGCATCTCGTTCATGAACCGTGTCCTCAGATCGATCCGATTGCGTAAACGAAGATATTCACTCCCATCCTCAGGGCCTGCTGACGGATTTCCTCCGGATCATCATGCACTTTCCGGTCCTCCCACCCGTCGCCAAGGTCAGTGTTCAGGCTGTAAAACACGACCAGACGTCCATTGGAGAACAGGCCCAGGCCCTGCGGGGGACCGCCGTCGTGCTCGTGAACCTTGGGCATTCCGCCGGGGAAATCGAACACGCTGTGGTAGATCGGGAAATCGAACGGCAGTTCGATGAAATCAGCTTCCGGATAGACCTTTTTCATTTCGCGGCGGAAAGACTCGTCCATCCCGTAGTTATCGTCGGCATGCAGGAAACCGCCCTCGTCCAGGTACTTGCGCAGCCGGCGCACCTCCTGCTCGTCGAAACTGATGTTGCCGTGTCCGTTGATATAGAGATAAGGGTAATTGAACAGTTCCGGGCTTTTGAGACTCAACTGCACCTCTTCCCCATCCACTGGAAGGCCCGTGGCGGTCCGGATTTCCTCCAGCAGGTTAGGCAGTGAACTCGGGTTCGAATACCAGTCTCCCCCACCTTCATAGATCACACGGGCAATCGTGAGCCTCTTTTCCACTGAGTCCTGCTGTGCCGGGGAACCGGTAGGCGCCACGAGTATCAATGCCAGAGCGAGCACGGCGGTTCCCGCAGTCCGGGACAAAGGCAGGCAACTGTGGTTCGTGCTGGATTTTATCGTTTTTTGGTTATATGTTCCTGATTGAGAGTTCATTTTTGTTTTTTCCGATCCCTGTTGCGGCATGTTCAACCCTGCGCCCCGATACGATGGAACGCTATTTCCGCAAACTTATCCTGCTGGGACTGACGATAGCCGCCTATCTCGGCGTCTGCTTCTGGATACCGTACAGTAAAAAATGGCTGATGGACGATATCATCCACATCCAGGCGCGGCTTTATTTTGCCACTCAGACCAAAATGGCTCTGCAGGACAAGATTATTGCCAAGGCCGAAGCCCTGGACATCCCGCTGGAGCCGGAGCAGGTAAGCGTTCAGAATATCAACGGCGAGATCATCTATATCGAACTCGATCTCAATATTCCCTACGACATACTTACATACAACTCCAGCCTGCATTTTGAGCCAAAAATTTTCGGCCTGATCAGGGGTTTCGCCTCCGCCGGAGGGACTCTGGATGAAAATGCCACGATCGACCAGACCCTGGCCGCCCTCTCTGACAGCACCAAGCTGTACCTGCGCAACAAAACGCTGAAAAACTACTGGAATGACTTCTTCGCTAACTGACACTACTCTCTTTCTCCACAGAAAATAAAGAATTGGACCGCTTCGGGCAAGCTGCCCGGCTTTTCTCTCCCCTCAGACAAAATCCCAGTCGGTGTGCGGTGCGTTGTTCTCCACCAGGTAGCCGTAGAGCAGGTCCGGATAATTGTGCGGCACCAGTTGATGACGGTGATACACTGGCAGAAGCATCCGCTGCAGGCGAGGGAGGTTATAAAACGGGATGCCGGGGTAATAGTGGTGTTCCAGGTGATAGTTTGAGTTCAGGAACAGGAAATCCCAGAACCAGTGGCCCCGCACCCAGGTTGTCCACCCGGCCGGGTCGTCCTCCTTAATGTTGTAGTGCTGCCCGATCCTGTTGATCGCGAACGCGACTGGAAAGACGAACATTACGGGAAGGACATAGGCCCGCAGCCACACTCCCGGCCCGCAGAAATACAGCAGCAGCGCCTGCATCACCAGATGCCCGCCGCTCGACACCACTCTCTCCACAGCGATTTTCCGGCGCAGTCCGGAAGCATAAGTGGCGTTCTCACGCGCGGCGGCGCGTAAATAGAGAAAAAACAGAGCCGGGGTGAAATACGCCAGTTTCAGCAGCCGGCTGTTAACTTTCGGCGACAGGCGGTGGCGTTTGGGGTCCCCGGTAGCGGAGCCGAGCTGTACGTGATGGTCCAGGTGCCAGCGGGTGAACTGGCTGGCGCTGATCCCGCTCCAGAAAGCGTAGAGATGTCCCAGGAAGGCGTTCAGCGTCGGATGGTGGCCGGCAAAGACGAGGTTATGCAGCTGTTCGTGCAGCAGAACGGTGAAATTGAAAACCGTAAATCCACTCAGCAGCGCCGCCGGGACAACGACCAGCGGATGGCTGTATTCGCTCAGCAGCCAGGTGGCCACGGCTAGAAAGGCGAACTGTCGCAGGGCCACGGCCAGATGCAGCCAGGGCCGCTTGAGATGCAGGCGCTGAATCTCGTCCTGGTCGAGCTTGGCGCGCAGCTCTTGTCGCAGTCCCTGGCTTGACGCTCCCCAATGCGATTCTACTTTCGCCACCATCTCCCCACCCCAATATGAGATTGATACTCGTTCGGATTCAAACCGAATTATAAATAACCGTGCCGTTTAATTCAACGCTTAACGCGGCATAACGCATAATTATCATAAAAAAAGCCGCGGGAAATGTTCCCGCAGCCCCGGTGCTTGATTATTCATTCAATCAGATCAAATACAGGCTGAAAAAGAGCAGCACCCAGATTACATCGACAAAATGCCAGTACCACGACGCCGCGATTATACTGAAATGCCGCTTCTCGTTCATATGGCCCAGTTCCAGACGGCCGTAAGCGAGGATCAGGAAGATAATCCCGACAGCGACGTGAAGGCCGTGGAAACCGGTCATCATGTAGAACATCGTGCCGTAGATATTGGTTTCGACCGTGAATGCGTACTGGTTCAGCAGCACGCCCCACTCGAAACCCTGGAAGCTCAGGAAGATCAGTCCCAGCGCAACGGTGAACAGCAGCCACGATTTGGTGCGGAACTTGTTCCCCTTCTCGATCGCCTTGAGCCCGAATTCGCAGGTCAGGCTGCTGAACATCAGAATCAGCGTGGCGATCGCCGGGTAATGGGTGCTGATCTCCGGCGTGCCGGCCGGCGGCCAGTACTCCAGCAGGTGGCGATGGTAGAAATAATGGGTAAACAGTCCGCCGAAAATTGCCGCTTCGGCAATCAGGAAGTATATCAGGAAGGCTATCAGATCTTTCTGCTGCAGGCTGAGCCTGCCGACGAAACGGTCCTCCTTCTTGTCCATGACCACGCTGTGCGCCCAGGCCATCAGGCTGACCACGGCAACCGCGCCGCCGGAGAGGCCGAGCAGTTCGGCGATTATCGGCCTGCCGGAGATGAAGGCCACGAATGCGAACGTGAGCAGTCCGATGCCGAGTGTCAGTACCAGCGGCCAGATACTCCTGGGCGGCAGGTGGACCTCGTGACCGTGGCTCCCGGCTATTTGCTCGCCGGTGTTCATCTTACCTCATCCCGGATAGAAACGACTCTGTACCCTCGGCGGCCTCCGGATTGACCCAGAACACGGCCACGCCCATCAGAACCAGCACAAGCGCCGCCAGTCCAATCGCCAAAAGACTGTTGCGCTTGCGCGTACTTTTATCCAACGGCTCGGGGTGCATTACTGTTGCGCTCCCGTGGTCGGCGTGTGTTTCTGCCCCCAGTCCGCGGCTGACGGATCGCGCTGGAACAGGGTGTAGTGCATGGTCACCCGCTTGACATCCTGGTCGAGATCGGTGTGAAAGGAGTAAACCAGCGGGTGGACCTGCTCCTCATGAGGCAGCAGGATCATATCCTGGAAGCAGAAACATTTGATCATATCGTATTTCTTGTTGGCTACGGCCGGGTATGCGCTGTGCACCGGTCTGAAAAAGAGAGTATCGCCGGAGAGGTTGACAAACCGGTAGTCTACCTGGTCGGTGGCGCCGGGGTGGATAGTCGCGCGCGATTTGCTTGACTCGAAGAGCAACGGCATCCCGTCGTTGACAGTGGTGGTGAACAGGACCTTTAAATTGCGTTCGGTGTCCACTTCCCCGTCGCCCTGGACAACGCCCACCTGGATATTGTCCGGATTCATCACCTGGATTCCCACCGCCGAGCAAAACATCTGGAACAGCGATACGTTGGCGAAACCGAAGGCGAACATCCCGACTCCAAGCGCCGCCAGACCGATCAACAGCTTGTTGTTTCTGGACATCTCAGCTAACTCCTCTATAATGATAAGTTCAGCTTAACACCGACACTGTGGATACTGCCCGCTTTTCCCTCGCCTTCAGCCGCCAGACAGCTCTTGTCTTTATTGCCGCCGCAACATCAAACAGCCGATTGCACGATTACCGCCACGAACAGCAGACACAGATAAACTATCGAATAACCGAACAGGCTTCGTCCCGCCGCCGGGCTTGGCAACTGTTTCAGCCTGGCCGCCCTGTAAACGAACAGCCCGCCGAGTACAACACAGGCTGCCGCATAGACCGCCCCGAACGCCGCGGGCAGCAGCAGCAGGCTGGTGCACACCGTCACGACCGTGTAGGAAAGTATCTGGCGCGAGGCCTCGATATCCCCTTTGACGATCGGCAGCATCGGCAGGCGGGCGGCCTGGTAATCCTGCTTGAGATATATCGCCAGCGCCCAGAAATGGGGCGGGCTCCAGAAAAAGATCACCAGAAACATCACCACCGCCGGCCAGCCCACAGTGCCCGCTGCCGCGGCCCAGGCAATCACCGGCGCCAGCGCGCCTGCCGCTCCGCCGATCACGATATTCAGGTGTGTGCGGGGTTTGAGCCAGACAGTGTAGAACACGCCGTAGAACAGGACGGCGAACAAAGCAAGCGCGGCGCTCAGCAGATTAAACATACCCGCGAACAGGGCAACCCCGGCAACGCCGAGCAGCACGGCGAATACGAACGCATGCGACGGCTCCAGGCGGCGCAGGGGCAGCGGCCTCTTGGCGCGGGTGCGAGACATCAGCGCGTCCAGTTCCCGCTCGAAATACTGGTTGAGCGCGTTGGCCGAACCGCTGACCAGCAACAGCCCGGCCATGGCCAGCACGAACACACCCGGATCGCCATTGAAGCTGCCCTCCACCACCAGCGCGGCGGCGCCGGTGAGCAGGACCAGCAGCCCGATACGGGGCTTGGTCAGCAGGAACAGGTTATACAGGTACGACTTCATGGTTCCTCAATTCGTATCCCAGCAGCACCAGCACCTCGAACACCAGGAAGCCAACCGCCAGATGAGTAATCGCCATGTGTGGTGGCACCTGGAAAAGCAGCGTGAAAATACCCAGGATGATCTGCAGCACGATCAGCGCGCTCAACGCCCGCATCCCGAACCTGGCCCTGGACGGCACGGTAAAGCGCATGGCGGCCACCACCAGATAGAACACCATCCCCGCCGCCGCGAACGCCCACCAGCGGTGGATGAACTGCTGCAGGAGCTTGTTATACATTATATTGGCAAAACCGTCGTAGCTGGGGCTCCACAGCAGCGAACCCGGCGGGATCAGGTAGTCGCCGATCAGGGGCCAGGTGTTGAGATGGAAACCGGCCTGGGTGCCCGCCATCAGTCCGCCGGTGAGGATCTGGATGAACACCAGCACGGTCGCGGCAACCGTCAGCCTGTAAAAGCGACGGTTATGGCCGTTCAGGTTCTCCGACGGCGGATAGAGGATCGACAGGCCGATCCAGAACAGCAAGGCGAAAAAGAAAAACGCCACTCCCAGGTGGATCGCCACCAGGACAGCCTCGAGGTCGGTCTTGACAACCAGGCCGCCCAGCATGGCCTGGGTCAGCAGAAGGCAGAGTGCGAAACAGGTCACCATGCCGTAACGTGCCCGCGCCTCCCTGTTACGCATCACCTTGATCATCACGAACAGGAACAGCAGTCCGAACGATGCGACCAGGAAACGGTGGAAATACTCGATGGAAAACATCGTCCTGAACTCGCCGAACGGAATCACGCCCGGCCGGGCCTCGTGGATAATGCCGGGCACCTCCACGCCCTCGATCTCTCTGTGGTAGGTCTTGTAGACAGCTTCCCAGTCCTGCTCGCTGGTCGGGGGCATCAGGCTGCCGTTGATCAGCGGCCACTCGGGGATTGAAAGGCCGCTGCCGGTGATCCTGACCACACCGCCGACAATCACGATCAGGAACACCACCTGGCTAAGGGCGATAAACCATTTTCCAAGCCCGCGGTCAACCCCGCCGTTCCTGTTCTGTTCCTCCATCGCAGACTCCGTAGCGTCAATTGAATTTTGGCGTTTCGAGGAAATTATATTCTGGCGGCGGACTGGATACTTTCCAGTCCAGCGTGTCCTGCACGCTGTCTACCTGCCACGGATCGTCGTCCAGCGGCTCAGCAACCCGGGAAAACGAAGTTTTCAGGACGTCGTAGATGAAAACGAACCCCGCGATCAGCATCAGCACGTAACCGAACGAGGAGAGAACGTTCAGCTCGAAAAACTCCGGACGGTAGGTGAAAATCCGCCGGGCCATGCCCATGATGCCCATGAAATGCATCGGGAAAAACGTCAGGTTGATTCCCGCGAAAAACACCCAGAACACCCAGCTGCCCAGCTTTTCGCTCAGGAACCTGCCGCGGATCTTGGGATACCAGAAATAGGTCGTGGCGAACATCGCCATCACCGACCCGCCGACCAGCACGTAGTGGAAATGGCCCACCACGAAATAGCTGTCATGCACCTGGTAGTCAACCGGAACATTGGCCAGCAGGATACCGCTCATCCCGCCGAACACGAACAGGCTGACAAAGCCCAGACCGAATTTCATTGCGGTGGTGAAGCGGATCGAGCCGCCCCAGATCGTGGCCAGCCAACTGAATATCTTGATCCCGGTCGGCACGGCGATCACCATCGATATGTAACTGAAATATACCTGCAGCCAGGCGGGAATCCCGGCCACGAACATGTGGTGCCCCCAGACCAGATAGCCGATAATCCCGATGCATATCAGCGAAAACACCATGCCCTTGTAGCCGAAAATCCGTTTCTCGCTGAACGAGGCCAGCACGTGGCTTATCGCTCCGAAGCCGGGCAGGATCATGATATACACGGCCGGGTGCGAGTAGAACCAGAACAGGTGCTGGTAGAGCAGCGGGTCGCCGCCCTTGCTGACAGTCAGGAAACCGGTGCCGAACACGCGGTCCGAAAGCACCATCAGCAGCGCGGAGCTTAGCACGGGCGTGGCGACCAGGATCAGGGTGGCGTTGATAAACCAGGCCCAGACGAACAGGGGCAGCCTGAACCAGTTAAGCCCCGGGGCGCGCATGTTGCTGACAGTCACGATAAAATTCACCGCTGCCAGGATACTGGCCACACCCACCAGGGTGATCCCCAGCAGCCACATGTCCACCCCCACCCCGGCCGAAAAAGCGCTCAGCGAAAGCGGCGGATAGGCGGTCCAGCCGGTCTGTATCGCGCCGCCGGTAACAAAGAAACTGCCGAACATCAGCGCCGCCGCCGGCACGGCCATCCAGAAGGCGAACGCGTTCAGCCGGGGAAACGCCATGTCGCGCGCCCCGATCAGCAGCGGGACAAAATAATTGCCGAAACCGAGCCAGCCGGGGATCATCACGAAGAAGATCATCAGGGTGGCGTGCATCGAAAGGAACGCGTTGTACAACTCCGGACTCAGGAGGCCTGAATCGGGAGTTGAAAGCTGCGCCCGGAGCGCACCGGCGAAACCTCCGCCCACTACTCCCATGAACAGGGCGAACCAGAGGTACATGATCCCGATTTTCTTGTGGTCGCCGGTTACGAACCAGTCGAGCCTGGCGGCCCATGACGATTTAACTTCCGCCGCTCCGGCGGCCGATACTGTACTCATTTACTCTCACCACCGGTCTGTCGAGTTTGTTGTTGGCTGTCAACCCCGGAACTGTCTGCCGGCGTATCCTCGGGCCGTGGGGATTTTTTCTTCTGCCGCACCCACTCCTCGAACTCTGCCTGGCTGACAACCTCGACATCGATCAGCATCTCAGCGTGCAGCGTGCCGCAGAGTTCCGCGCACTGGCCCTTGTAGGTGCCCGGCCTGGCCTTGAACCACACCTCGGTAATCCTGCCGGGGATCAGGTCTTTCTTGACTCCGAACGCGGGCAGCCACCAGGAATGGATCACGTCCACGCTGGTGCCGAGCAGGGTGATCACTTTTTCCGCAGGCACCACCAACGGCTCCTCGACGATCGTGATCCCATACTCGGGATAATGATATTTCCAGAAAAACCGCTGGGCGGTCAGTTCCACCTGGACGTCACTTTCCGGTGAGTAGTTGATCTTGTCGATCAGCTGGTAGGTGGAAAGCGCAACGAACACCAGTACCACCGCCGGCGTGAGTGTCCAGAATATCTCGAGCTTCGGATTGTCGTGGAACGTGGCGGCTTCACGGCCGGGCTGCTTGCGGAACTTGAAGATGGCGTAGATCAGCAGCCCCTCGGCGATAAAGAGGAACGGCATGATCAGCATCATGGTGAACCAGAAATTGTCGCGCACTTCCTCGGCGAGTGTCGAGGCGGGCGAATACAGCCAGTTGGTGATATCGCCGGGCTGTCCCGCGCAGGCTAATGCGGCCAGGGGAAAGGCAGTTAGCGCAAACAGTCTAGTTTTCGTTTTTACGTTCATCGGCCATGAAAATGAAAAATATTATCAAACTTGTCAACAGAATTCTAGTTGCCCGCTGCCCGGTTGATCGTCTCGTACAAAGCCTGAATCTCATCGGCTGACAAATCAGGGAAACGGTGTCCGGGCTGGCCGGGAATTCCGGCCGAGATAAAAGAAGCGAAAGCGCGGTAGTCGGCAATAACCTTTGCGCCGGTCATCGACAGCGGCTTCGTTCCGGCATAGATCACGCCTAGCTGGGGGAACGTCCGCTCCACAACGGCGCCCTCGCCCAGCGGTCCATGGCAGGTTGCACAGCGGTTGGCGAATACTTGAGGAGAATCCTGCAGGGGCCTGGCTGGGTCCATCCGGCCGGAGAGCATCTGCTCCACCGCGAACTCGACCGGCAGTGACGGTCCTTTGGCAGCGACAGTATCGGCGGCGCCGGCGGCAGAGTCCGCACCTGACGAATCACCGGGTACGGCCGGGAGCTGGGCCGCGGCTCCCCCTGCTCCGGGAGCCAGTTCCTGGACCAGCGCGGGCGGGTCCGGCGGCGGAGCGGGGATAAAGGTGCGGACATAGTGCGCAAGCGCCATCAGCTCGCCGGGATTCAGGAATGAAAAAGAGGTCATCGAACTGCCCGGAACACCCTTGTTCAGGGTCTGGTAGATCTGCAGTGTGCCCGCGCCCTGCTTGAACTGCTCACTGGTGAAATTGCGCGGCGGAGGGTTGAGTCCGGGGCCCTTGGGGCCTTTGCCCAGCCCGTCCATGCCGTGGCAGGATGCGCAGTTGATATTGTACAGCTCCTCGCCCTGGCCGGTCAGTTCATCGGTGGATTCCAGCAGCAGGGCGAGGTCGTAGGTCTCTTCCTCCAGCGGCGCGGGGCCGCCCTCCTCGTGCGGCTCGTATTTGCCGACATACTCACCGTGCTCCAGCCCGGTCGTGAACGCCTTGTAAACGAAAAATACCGCCGCCAGCAGGAAAATAAGGTACAGCGGCGGATATATCAGCCTGTCTTTCCATTCAGACATGCAAATACCTGCCTTTCAGGCTTTCCTCCAGTCGCGGATCGCCCATCGCCACCAGCGAGTACCTGCGGTAGAACAGACGCAGACTGAGAGCGAACAGCGAACCGAACAGCAGGAACACGCCGATCTCGACCCAGCCGACAGGGATAAAGCTCTCGCTGAACACCGGGACCACCATCCAGTAGATATCAAGCCACTGGCCCACCAGCACCAGCACCGAGACCGCCAGGATCACACGCTCGCTGCGACGGCAGCGGTCGGGCATCAGCACCACGAACGGAATCACCCACTTAAACAGCGGCAGCAGAGCGAATACCGTGCCCCAGCCGCCTGTGCTGCGGCGCATCATGTAACCGATTTCAATAGGAAGGTTGGCGTACCAGATCAGCATGTACTGGCTGAAGCCGATATAGACCATGAACACGCTGAACGCCATCATCCAGGTGGCCATATCGCGAAGGTGATGTTCGCGGACCGCCTCGCCCAGATAGCCCCGCCGCCTGAATACGATCACCAGGATCGAGGCCATGGCATAGCCGCTGAGAAACAGGCCGCTGAAAATATATACCGGAAACATGGTGGAATAGAACGCTTCCTCCAGGCTCATCAGCAGGTCCACGGAGGCGAATGTCAGGGTCAGGGCGAACAGGATCAGGAAGATCGGGGCGATCCGGCGGTTCTTGAGATGAAACCGGTGGTCTCCGGTTTTGTCCTGGCGCACCGAATTGCAGACCAGCAACATCCCCAGGCCGATCCAGACCGCATAGCCCAGTATCTGCCTCAGCATGAAACACCAGCGGCACAGGTACACGTGCTTTTCGCCGTAAAGGTGGACATGGTCCGGCGAGGCCCATTCGTAGAGCGTGGGAATCGCGAAATATATCGGCAGGGCCAGCAACAGCGAAACCGGCAGATAGGCGCTCATACCCTCAACTACCCGGCGGACGGTAACGCTCCACGACGCCCCGGCGGCGTAATGTACCGCGGTCAGGACCACGCCGGCAATCCCCAGCGCCATGAAAAACACGTAGTCGATCAGGTAATTGTACCAGGCCCGGGTAGCGTCGGTGGCCAGGGCCGAGAGAAAAACGGCTAAGCCTAGAACGGCCAGCACACCGAGGGCGAGATCGATCTTGCCGTTGCCCCTCATCGGGCCGGGATCGCTGATAGTTACGGGACTGTTATCGTGCATCGCTCAGGGTTTCCAACTTATTAAAGTTGTACTTTATGTAAAAAGCCTAACTTGCTTTATTCCTTAGTATCGCCGCCATCCGGATTCTGCTGTTCGTAAAGACGGACGTCCTCGGGCGGTGGATTTTCGGCCCGCTGGACCGCGCGCAGGTAATGGATCACCGCCCAGCGGGTGGCGGGGTCGATCGAACTGGAATAGCTGGGCATATTGCCCTGCCCCCAGGAGATCACGTGGTAAATCCGGCCGTCGCTCCAGCCGCTCACTTTCTCCGAGTACAACGGCGGCGGCGGGGGCATTTTGGGAATAATCGGCCCGTCGCCCGCTCCGCGCGGACCGTGGCAGACGACGCAGTATATATTGAAGTACTTCTTCCCCACGGCCAGCACCTGTTCGTTGACCGGCAGAGGATTGACCAGCGCCATCGCGGACAGCGTATCTGTCTGGGCCACCTGGTAGGCTGTCTCGCCGATCGGGACAGTCCCCTCCGGCGGTACGCGCATCATGGTGTTGCCGTCCGCATCGGCCTCCTGGGCCTTTACAGCCGGGGAGACATACATGTCCGGCATATACTGCCACTCGCGCTCGCTGCGGGAGCGGATACAGCCGCCGCCCAGGGCGATCGCCAGCAACACGAGCAGCGCGGTTTTATTCCTGGTCGAACTCATGGATTCCGCACTCCCTGAGGAAACCCTCTATCTGATCCCTGCTCCCGTTGATTTCCACGGGCACCAGCAGGGCGAATCTGTCGTTGGTCAAACGCTCATCGGGCACTGTCCTGCGCTTGCCGAACATGTACTTGCCGGGAAACAGCCGGCCCGCGTAGAGCAGGGCGAAAAACGTGGTCAACCCGGCCAGCAGGACACCGCACTCGAAAACCACCGGGATAAACGCCGGCCAGCTCACCAGCGGCTTGCCGCCCACATTGATCGGCCAGTCGGTGGCGCTGGTCCAGGCCTGGAACGCGAAGCCCAGCAGCGCACCGACAACCAGCATGGTCTTGGCGGCGGCCGGGATCCAGCTTTTGCGGATCCCCAGCGCCTGCTCGAACCCGTGCACCGGGTAAGGCATCAGGGCGTCCAGTTCACGCCAGCCCCTCTCGCGGCACTTCAAGCCGGTATGGAGCAACTGCTCCGGGGTATCGATATAGGCTACAACCATTTCCTTAGCCATTATCAGGCTCCCTCCCCGCCCGCGCGACGGAACGGTTTGGCCAGGATCACCTTGGTCTCGGCGATCGAGATCGTGGGGAAGAACTTGATAAACAGCAGGAACAGCGTAAAGAACAGTCCGAACGAACCTACAGTCACCGCCCAGTCCCAGAACGTGGGCACGTACATGTCCCAGCTGGCGGGCAGGAAATCACGGTGCAGCGAGGTGACAATGATATTGAACCGCTCGAACCACATCCCCACGTTGACCGCGATCGCCACAACGAACATCAACGGCAGACTGCGCCTGGCCCGTTTAGACCAGAACAGCTGCGGGATTACGATGTTGCAGATCAGCATGATCAATATCGTCGGGGCATAGGGTCCGGTCAGCCGGTTCATGAACACGAACTGTTCGTAGGTTTCCTCGCTGTACCAGGCGGTGAAAACCTCCATGGCGTAGCTGTAACCTACCATCAGCGAGGTGAGCAGAATCACCTTGTTCATCAGCTCCAGATGGTTGATGGTGATATACCGCTCAAGCCCGTAGGCCTTTCGCATGATTACCAGCAACGTCACCACCATCGCCATTCCGCTGAAAATGGCTCCGGCCACGAAATACGGTGGAAAAATTGTCGCATGCCAGCCGGGGATCAGCGAGACAGCGAAGTCGAAACTGACGATGCTGTGCACCGAAAGCACCAGCGGAGTGGCCAGCCAGGCGAACTGCCAGTAGGCTTTCTCATAATGCTCCCAGTGGCTTGCTGTCGGCCGCCAGCCGAGAGAAAGAATGCCGAAAACGAATTTCTTGATTTTGTTTTTGGCCGCATCGCGTACGGTGGCCATGTCCGGCAGCAGACCCTGGTACCAGAACAGCAGTGAAATCGTCAGGTAGGTGCTGACCGCGAACACGTCCCAGATCAGCGGGCTGCGGAAATTGACCCACAGCAGGCGAGAGTTGGGGTACGGAACCAGCCAGAACGCCAGCCACGGCCGTCCTGTGTGGATCAGCGGGAAAATCCCGGCGCAGATGACGGCGAAAATAGTCATCGCCTCGGCAGTGCGGTTGATACTGTTGCGCCAGCGCTGACGGAACAGGAGCAGCACCGCCGAAATCAGAGTGCCCGCGTGGCCGATACCGATCCAGAAGACGAAGTTGGTGATATAGACTCCCCAGCCCACCGGGTTGTTGATCCCCAGGATCCCGATACCTTCTTTGAGCTGGTAGCCGATTGCGCCGAACATCAGCGCCAGACAACCCATGGCCAGCAGAAGGCCCATGATCCAGAGCTTGCCCGGCAGCTCGCCCATCGGGCGCATCACGTCATGCGTCACATCGGCGGCGGTTACCTGCTCGTCAACCCAGGGACGTGAGGCCAGCTCCTTCGTTTCCACTACGTCATTTTCCCGGATTTCAGCCATGGTGTTCTCCGTGCCCGCCCTCGTCCTGATCCGGCTGGCGGTTCTTGACCTGGGTCAGGTAGCCTATCGACGGCACCACGTTGAGTTCCTCCAGCGCCCTGAACCCACGCTGCTTGAAATAGAGCTTGTGGACTTCGCTGTTCGGGTCGTTCAGATCGCCGAAAACCAGCGCACCGGTCGGGCAGGTCTGCACGCAGGCCGGCTGGACTTCACCGTCCCGGACCGGCACACCGCGTTCCTTGGCTTTGTAGCGCGCCTCGCGGATACGCTGGAGACAGAACGTGCACTTCTCCATCACGCCCTTCTCCCGCACCGTCACGTCCGGGTTCAGGGTCATGCGCATGCTTTCGCTCTCGTAGGCTTCCAGCGCGTACTCGTGCCAGTTGAACCGGCGCACCTTGTACGGGCAGTTGTTGGAACAATAGCGCGTGCCCACGCAGCGGTTGTAGACCTGGAGGTTAAGGCCCTCGTCGTTATGGACAGTGGCCACCACCGGGCAGACAGTCTCACAGGGTGCGTTCATGCAATGCTGGCAGAGCATCGGCTGATTGACCAGCTGCGGGTTGTCCGGATCACCGGAGTAGTAGCGGTCGATCCTGATCCAGTGCATCTCGCGGCCGTTGAGCATCTGCTTCTTGCCGACCACTGGGATATTGTTCTCGGCCATGCAGGCTACAGTGCAGGCGCCGCAGGCGGTGCAGTTGTTGAGATCTATCGCCATGCCCCAGCGATGGCCGGGATAGGCGTGATCCTCGCCCCAGATCGAGCGGCGGCGGTATTCTTCGAGAGTGGGATTGATTTTATCGTGGCCGGCATGACTGAACTGGCCGGCCGACTGATCGTGGCTGAATTCCTCGAGCGTGGTGGAGAAGACGATCGGCCGGCTTTCAGTGCTCGAGTGGGCCTGCACCGAGGCCAGCCTGGCACGTTTTCCGGTCGCAGAGATGACCGCCCCGGAGATAGTGTAATGCAATCCGGTATCCAGTAAGCCCGTCAGTCCGTAGGCATTCGCTCCGCGGCTGTTACCGACCTCGCCGGCGGCTTTTCTGCCCCAGCCGACTTCAAGGGCGGCCACGCCGGCGGCCATCCCGGGCTGCACCAGCACCGGAGCCTCCACACCCCTGCCCTCGACCTCCAGACTGACAACATCCCCGTCACCCACTCCCAGTTCCCCGGCGGTCACGGGAGCCAGCGAGATAAAGTTCTCCCACGCCACCCTGGAGACAGGCCGCGGAGTTTCCAGCAGCCAGGCGTTGTTCATCGAGCGGCCGTCCCAGTGGATAGATCCCGCCGAGAGCCTCAGCTCGATACCATCCCGGACCTGATCCGGCTTGCCCAGCACGGTCAGCGCCTCAGGGCGGAACCTGGCCAACGGGTTTGCCGCTTCCGGCTCTTCCCGCGGCAGGCTAACCACGCCCTGCTGAAGAGATTCGATCCAGAAGCTTTCGAAATCTCCAGCCGCACCGGTGGCCGGATAGATATTGTCCCGCCAGTACTGCTTGAGATACATCCGCCATTCAACAGCTCCCTCCCCGGCGGCGAAGTCATTATTACCGGCCGCCAGCGCAAGTGCGATCAGGCTCTGCTCAACCTGACGGTTGTCCCAGATCGGCGAGATCAGCGGCTGCTGGAGAGAGTAGGTGCCAGCCAGCGGCTCGGCGTCGTTCCAGGATTCGGCAGGGTGCAGCGCGGGAAGGACGTAGTCGCACAAGGCGGTGGTTTCGTCAATCCGGTCGGCAAGAGAGACTTTAAGCGGTACTTGCGCCAGCGCCCCGGCCAGCCCGGATTCGGCGGGGAGCGTGAACGCCGGGTTGGTTCCGGCGATAATCACCGCCCCTACCCTGCCGGCGCTCATGGCGGCAATGGCATCATCCAGCGCCTCCGGGCCGCTGCCTGCGGAATTATCGCGCAGTGCTCCGGCAATCATGGTGTTGCCCGGGGAATCCAGGGCGGCGTTCAGCAGATTGACCAGCGCGTGCAGCCTGGCGCCCGAGTCCCCCGAGTTGGCGAAATTCTCGCTGACCAGCAGGCACTCGCCGCGGGCGGATTCCAGGCGGGCGGCGAGTTCGCCGAGACAACCTGCTGGCAGGCCTAGTTCGCGCTCAACATCCGCAGGTTGGAACGAAGTCAGGAACGAGGTGATCCGGCCATCGGTGGCGTACCCGCTCACCTTGCGTTCCACGAGCAGGATGCGGGCCAGCGCTCCGGCGACCCTGTAGAGGGCGGAGGCTTTGACCGGATAGCGCTGATCTGCCATCGCGCCGGTCTCCGTGTATTCAGGCTCGAAACTTACCACCCGGCTCATCGCTTCGCTTTCAGGGTCGCGCCTGGCGAAGAAATCGCGGAGATACTGCATGCGCTGGTCGTTTGTCGCCAGCGGATCGGACCCGAACAGGACTAGTTCGCGCGCCCGGTCGAAACGGTAAAGCGGCGGCGAGGACCAGGCGAATGCACGGGCAATGCAAGCACGCCACAGATAGTCAGTCAAAGGCTCATAAGTTACGTGAAGGGCACCGGGAAAACCGGCCAGGAACTGATTCGCCAGCGCCGAGCGCGCCGGGCCGTTCCAGCTTCCGGTCAACAGGATAACTTCACCGGCCGTGGCCAGCTTCCCGCCGATCTCCGCATCCAGAGCCGTGAAATCCGCCGCCGCCCAGGAACCGTCCTGGTTCTTTCTGGCCGGACCGGCCAGCCGGCCTGGATCATAGAGATTGAACAGCGACGCCTGTCCGCGTACACAGAGCCTGCCCCTGTTCAGCGGATGCGCCGGGTTGCCCTCGAGTTTCACCGGGCGGCCCTCGCGCACCCTGGCGATTACGCCGCAACCGGCAGGGCATTCCCCACAGGTGGTGGCGTAGAAATTAGCCACACCCGGTACCAGGTTCTCGGGCTGGTTAAGGTACGGCACGATCTTTTCCGCCGGCCGTCGCATGCAGCCAACCATGCTGAAAACCGCCGCCACCCCGCCCAGCTTGATAAAATCACGGCGGCTGAAGAGCGGGATATCGCCGGAGGGCTTATCGGTAACCGGGATGGCCGGAACGACGGGACTCGGCGCCGAGGTGTTCTCCAGTTGCTCCAGACCGGTCCAGAATTCAGGCTTGTCGGACATCAGAACCCTTTATCATTGATGGCACGTGCTGCACTGTGTCATTGCGTTGTGGTGCGGAATTACGCCGGTAGCCAGTCTCTCCGGCGTTTTATCCAGTCCGGTGGCGTTTTGGCCGGCCGCCACACTGCTGTTAAGCGTCTGCAAGTCCACATACTTCAAATATGGGTAGCGCTCGTAAATGCCTATCCCGGCCGATGTGAGAGCACCGGTGGAGTCGAGATAAGCCTGATGGAACTGGCTCTGGCGGTGGCACTCGATGCAGTCGCCCATTTCCAGGCGCTTGACCTGGCTGATCAGCGGCATCACGGCCACGTCGCCGTGGCACTCCATGCAGTCCACGCCGGCTTTAAGGTGCCATTTGTGGCTGAAATAGACATGGTCCGGCAGGCGATGGACCCGCTCCCACTGCACGGTCTTCCCTTCGTTGTACATCCGGCCCAGCATCTTGATATTGTCCTTGTCGAGCCCCACCACGCTATGGCAGCCCATGCAGACGTTCATCGGCGGGATCCCCGCATGCGGACCTTTTTCCGCCGCGCCGTGGCAATACAGGCAATCCATCTTGTAGTCGCCTGCGTGAATTTTATGGCTGAAAGGTATGGGCTGGTCGGGCGCGTAGCCGGTGTTGATGTCGAGGTGCCAGACGTAGTGGCCCGAAACCGCCAGGACTGCGATAGCGATTATTATCAAGTGGAGCTTGCTTTTAATCAGGTTCATGCAGGAGTCGCTCTGTCAAAATAACAAGCGAAAAGGCAATCCGTTTTCTGGCTTCCTCCGCCTATCGAAACGACATAAACCGTGAGCGGCCATACAGGTGGGAAATTCAGATCGGCTTAAAAGTACATCGGACAGGTGAGGATGTCCAGAATAATTGTCAGCAGTTCCCCAGCAAGCCGTCACCTCCCCATCTCACGCCGTTCTAATCAAATTCAACCTGTTAACGGCAGCCTGCCTGGCAAAGTTTCAGCAAATTATGAATCATTTAACCAATTGAATTGTCCCGCAACATCGGCTGGCCAGGTCATGTTCCTGCGACAGGTGCTCGATAAGCATCCTGCGGCTGAAGGCGGGATCGTTCCACGGGATTTTGTATTGTCCGCTCCACAAGGAGCCGGGCTGGGGAGGACAGGTAATAAAGTCAAGCAAACCATTGCGGGAACTCATTGTCATGACTCCGTGCTCAAAAGCGTCAAACAAAATCAGCAAATGGCCGGCATGTACAAAAAACCGGCTGTCCAGTTAAGCGCCAGACAGCCGGGCTTGCGAGAAAAATGGTGGAGGCGGCGGGAATCGAACCCGCGTCCGAAGACAGGCCAAACCGGGCCTCTACATGCTTAGTCGATGTTTGATCGTCGACGGATGGCCATTCCACCGACAGAACACGCCATCCGGTTAGCCGGGGAAGATCTTACCTCAGGCGTCCCGGCGCCACATGAGGCCAGCCTGCTTTATCGTCGCCCGCAGCGTCTCCACAGGCGGGGAGTTCGCAACGGACGTGGCTGCATTAGTTATGCAGCCAGAGCCAAGTTATCGTTGGCAATTGATGGTTTCCCGCTTGATAACGAGGTTCGGGACCCCGGCATGCAACCTGGCTCCGCCAGATATCTCCGTCGAAACCGGATCGCCCCCATTTTTTTCGTACCTGTTTGAAACTAGCCTGCGAAGTTGACAATGTCAAGCGGACAGCTTAAAATGAGTCCGGGCGCAACCCGCCTGCAAGTTTTTCCATCCTGCCGGATTTAATCCGGAAAGGCTCGTGACCGGATGATTACAGTTGTCGATTTTATCCTGTTGATTGTCTGCCTCTTTTTCGTCCTCCGGGGCCTGTTCAGGGGTATCCTGATGGAGGTATTCAGCATCCTGGCCCTGGTGACCGGAATCCTGGCTTCTATCAATTACTACACCCTGGCCGCGGGCTGGTTCGAGAGCATCTTCCCCGCCGGAGCCAGCCGCAATGCAGCCGGGCTGGCGGCCGTGTTCCTGGTGGTCTGGCTGTTGATCAAGATCCTCAGCTGGATCCTGAACAAGAGCCTGGGCGAAGCCGAAACCAACCCGGCCAGCCGGATCGCCGGCGGTACGCTCGCCCTGGTTAAAGCCGTCCTGTTTCTGACCCTGGTCGTTTACATGGCCGAAAATGTGTGGCCGGGCAACAAGATTACCTCGGATAGCCTCTCCACAGGG
>VRUH01000012.1:31046-97373 GCA_019456185.1 Candidatus Glassbacteria bacterium
AGGGTACAGCTATCGCATTGTGAACTCGCTGAAAGACGCCGGCCTGTTCCCGGAACTGCCGGACCTGAGCAAATAGCGTTCCGCCATCCGGCAAAGTAACCGACAAAAAAACCGCCGCTCCGGTTTGTGGAACGGCGGCTTGGCCAATCCAATTCATTCCGCAGCTTAAAGCCTCGTATCCAGCACGCGCCGGGCATAGCCGTTGGCGGGATCCATTCCCAGGCTCAACAGCTCGTTAACCCTGCCCCGGCCGCGGTTAAAGGCCAGCAGAGCCAGCCTGATATCGCCGCGGTAGTAATGCAGATGGTCCTTGAGATGGCGGATGCCGATCCGGATATTATAGGCCGGATCGTAGAGTTTTTTACGCGTTGCGCCACGGTCGATTGTCAGCGCGGTGCCGTAGCGCACCTGCATCAGGCCGATCTCACCCACCAGGCCGACACAGTCGGTGACAAACCTGCTTTCCGTGCGGATAACCCTGAACACCAACTCGGGATCGACCTCCTCGTCCACGCTGATATCGTAGATCAGGCGGGCGAGCTGGAGATCGGCGTTGAACATGTTGGCGAAATGCCTCATCTGTTCATTGAGCTTGATTTTACCGGCTTCCAGAACAGCCAACTTGTGCCAGGCGGCCACTTCGGTAAGCTCGGGGATCTCGTTGCGGTTGATCGCGCTTCCCGCGGCGATCATCGTTTCGGTGGAGACCGATCCGGGCAGGCGGTACACGCCGAGCACCACTGTGACCATCAAAGCCACAGCGCTAATCATAAATACCAGATTACCGAACCTGGCCAACATGCCGGCGCCGCCGCTCTTTACACGGCAACCTCTCAGACACTTGCGGGTCTGGACGTCTATGTTGTTATCCAGTTTCCTTCTTCCCATTGCTGTCAACTCCTGATGAATCGGGCTCAAATCCGCCCGGTTTGTAATCCCGCTAGCTGGCGGACAACTTGCTACCACTGTTTCTCAAGTTATTGTTGCAGAATCTATGCCATAAAAAAAGCAATCTTTCCTCGATGAACTCGAAAAAGTCTCTCAAAAAAAGATTGCTTACCGTAACCGGTTATCTTAACCTGCTGAAAGTGAATCAGCCCGAAACGATATTCCCGATTTTACATCTTTGTAATTTTATTACACTTTTTTTCCAAAAAAGTTGCTTTAAGATAAACTTTTTACCATCTTTTGTCAAGTATAAACCATGTTTTTTAATACAAGTGCTCTTCAAAGGGATTTTATAACAACTTAGGGAAAGAAGAGAATGTTTTGAAAGGCGAATGGCGGTATTACTTTCACACGACGGTCGATTTTCTGGTAACGGTGGCAATCTTTGCCCTGATATACCTGATTGCCTTAAAAGTAATGTCCAATATCGGCGCCCTCCTTAATATCACTACGATCTGAGCCGGAAAAGCTCTGCAGCGCGCGACAACCCCTTCAATTGCTCTGTTTTGCCGATAATCACAGAATAAAGCAGCCGCCTGGCGCCAGTTGAGAGGCCTATTTACTGATGATAAAAGTTACGTCCTTGGTGGATACCTGGCCGGAAACCATGTCTTCGGTAGTGACCAGCAGGTTGTACTGGCCGTCGACATAGGCGGATGCGTCGATAGAGATATAGATCGGGTCGATATTGCCGGGGCGGCTGATATCGTGCTCGAAAGTGGTCACCACCTTGCCCACCTCGTTGCGCACCCCGATAAAGCGCCCCAGGGTATTGATAATCCGGCGGGCTGTGCTGAGATCCCGGCTGCTGGAGCTGACCAGGTAGTCGACCTTGATATGCTTTGTACCGGTCGAGTCGGGGACGAGGTTGTAGAGCTCGTAATAGACGTAAACCGGCATGTCGCTCTTGAACGATGATGACGGCAGCGGCGTGATCCGGTGGCCCCTGAGATTGAACTTGCTCGGCTGGTTGTCCTCAACCACGCTGGTGGCCAGGATCAGGTCGCTGAGAGACAGGCTGTCCTCGCTCCGGTAGCTGTCGACATAGAAATTGCTCTTGTAAATCTGCATCAGGTTGGTCCGGGTCTGCTTGAGGCGGGCCGCCATATGGTAGTAACCCGGCGCGATCTGCATCGAAAGCAGGTCCGGGATCATCGCATCGCGCGAGGGGATGAAATTCGGGACCCTGTATGTCTTGGAGACAGTGGTCCGCTGGACTTCCTGCCACCACGAGTCGTAGAGCACCACTTCCAGCTCCACGGGCACCTCGACTGTCCCGAACGGATCGGGGACCTTGATCTGATCGGTGGGCAGGCCGAAATACACGCCCAGGGCGCTGAGCGTGTCCGGGCCTTTGAGCGAGACCGGAAAGTAGTAGAAATTCATCGGCTCTTCCTCGAACTCGTGCTCATAGGTCTCGGTCACCTCACCTTCGGTGAACCCCCGCTCTGTCAGCAGCAGCTCGTCATGGAACAGGTCCTGAAGGTACGTGCGGCGGGCATACTCGAAACTCCCGCCCTGAAAGTTGTGGACTTCGTTGGCGAGCTGATCGTACTTCGGATGGATTTCGGCCCTGCTGCGGAACAGCTCCTCCACGTTACGTCCGCCCATGCTCATTTCCGATTCGATATCCGGGATCAGGGCCTCTTCCAGGCTGTAGGCCATCCGGTAATAGTTAACGCGGGAGACGAAATGGTACATCAACGGATTAGAGCGGTTTTTACTGTAAAGCCAGCTGATATTGTCCCTGATCGCCCAGTTGCCGCTGAGACTCGTTTTCTGGTCCGGTTCCCCGTGCTTGATATAGACCCTGCCCCGCTCATCGTACCCGGGCCGAAGCGCGCTGTAATACTCCTTGCGCACGTAACGCAGGCGGCGGTAATGCTCCACCAGACGTTCGTTTCTGACCGTGGTCGGAGTCGGGTCCTTGCGGCCCCAGAACGAGATCAGAAAAATTCCCTTGCGCCCCGTTGGAGTAAGCTCGAACTCGCGGCGCTGGTCGCTGGTGGTCAGGTCGCGAAGGTCCTGGAACATTTCCAGCGCCAGGTTGTCATCCATCACCCTGGCGGCGCTGAAATAGGCCTCGCAGGCCAGGTTGTCGTTCTCCAGCGTGAACAGTTCCTGGGCCATCATCACCCGCTGGCGGGGCGTAAGGTTATCGATCCCCGCCTCCTCGATCTGAGCGAACAGGTCGCGGGCCAGGTCCTCATCACCGGTGTGGGTATAGATCCTGGCGAGCTGGAACATGATCTCGCTGCGTTCGCCGTGGAGGTCCTGCATCTCGGTCAGGAACAGGATTCCCCGTTCGAGGAATCGGTCGTTGATATAGGCGTCGCAGAGTATGTTGAGCGTTCCCATCTCATCCGGGGCTGTCTTCACCAGGCCTTCGAGAGTATCCCAGAAGTAGCTCTCTCCATACTCTTCAAGTTCGAACCTGTCCGCTGCCAGCGCCCTGTAATAGAGCAGTTTACGGCTTTCCGGCTCCAGTTCCCCGATCTGCTCCAGGGTGTTTAGCATGTTTTTCTCTTTGTTCCGGATCAGATAGACCTCGCACAGACCCAGCAGGGCGTCCATGTTCTGTTCGTCCTTTTCCAGGGCTTTTTTGAACGATTTTTCGGCGTCTTTCTCATCTTTCAGGTTCAACTGGGCCTTGCCCAGCATCACCAGCACCTCGGCGGTGGCCTCTTCGCGCTCCAGCCACTTTTTCATCGCCTCGCGGGCGCGTTTCCAGCCCTTGTTCTCCAGGGCCTCGAGCGAGAGCTCGTACAGTTTTTCGCTGGACAGAGTATCGGCAAACTCGGTCTGGGCGGCCAGATTGCCGGACAAAAGAACCAGAACCAGGGTGACAGATCCTATGGGGAACCGGAAGCTCATCTGCGGAAACCTCTCGGGTACTGGATATTAGATCGGTGGACAGTTCGCGCACTACTGTTAATACACATTACGCGGAAAAATGTTTGGGGCAATATAACAGCGGACAGGGCGCGCGGCAACCGGGATGCGGCTGAGCCGTTACTTGTAACCGAACGCCTGGGGCACCAGCAGGGAGATCTGGGGCAGATAGGTGATCAGGAACAGCACGATTATCATCGCTACGAAAAACGGCAGCAGCGGCCGAGTTACCTTGCCGATACTGGTTTTGGCGATTGAGCAGCCGACAAACAGGCAGGTGCCCACCGGCGGAGTGCAGAGCCCGATACAGAGGTTGAAGATCATCATGATCCCGAAATGGATCGGGTGCATGCCGAGTTCGAGCACCACGGGCAGGAAGATGGGGGTGAAGATCAGCACGGCCGGAGTCATGTCCATGAACGTGCCGACAATCAGCAGCATCAGGTTGATGATCAGGAAGATCACCACCCGGTTGTCGGTCAGGCCTACCAGGAACGCGCTGATCGTCTGGGGGATATTCTCGTAGGCCAGCACCCAGCTCATCGCCACCGAGGTCCCGATCAGCAGCATCACCACCGCCGTCGTGATCCCGCACTCGAGCATGATTCCCGGCAGGTCGCGCCATTTGACCTCGCGGTAGAGGATCACCACCAGGAAGAACGCATAGGCCACCGCCACTGCGCTGGCCTCGGTGGCCGTGAACACCCCGCCGATAATCCCGCCGAGCACCACCACCACCAGCAAAAGGCTGAGAACCGCCTCCTTGAACTTGACCAGGAACTGTTTGAAACTGCTTTTCTCACCCTCGCCGTAGCCCTTGCGCCGGGCCACCAGCCAGCAGACGAACATCAGCCCCAGGCCCATCAGGATCCCCGGCAGGAACCCGGCCAGGAAAATCGCGGCCACGCTCAGGCCCCCGGCGGCCATGCTGTAGACGATCATGATATTCGACGGGGGGATCAGCAGGCCCGTGGTCGCGGCGGTGATCGTGACCGCGGCGTTGAAATCGCGGTCGTAGCCCTTGCGGTTCATCACCGGGATCATAAACCCGCCGATCGAGCTGACAGCGGCCACCGCCGAGCCGCTGATCGAGCCGAAGAGCATGCTGGTGACCACGTTGACAAACGCCAGTCCCCCGGTAAAGCGCCCCACGATCGTGCCGGCGAAATCGATCAGCCGCCGGGCCAGCCCTCCCCTGCCCATCAGCATACCAGAGAGGATGAAAAACGGGATGGCCAGCAGGGCGAAACTGTCGATACCGGTGGCTACGCGATGGGCCACCGTGACGAACTCGGGCCGCCCGCCGATTGCCCACAGGGCGGCCAGGGTCGAGAGGCCGATACTGAAGGCGATCGGCACGTTCAGCAGCAGCAGGACGATAAACACTGCAACCATCACGATTAACGGCAGGTATTCCATCCGTCGGACTCCAGTTATTCTATCGGCACATCCATCCGGCCGGTCTCGGGCATGCGCTCCACTGTCCGGCCGGAGAGTAACTTGATCTCATCGATGATGAACTCAACGGCGTACATGGTGATGAAAAAGCCGCTGATCGGCAGGGCCAGGTAGACATAGCCCATCCTGATTCCCAGCGCCGGGCTGATCTGGTTGGTCATCAGCACCACGGCCACCATCTTGATCCCGCCGAAAAAGAACACGCTCATCGCGAAAAAGATAACGCAGCAGAATACGAAAATAGCCGTCAGCCGTGCCCAGCGCTCGCTCATGCGGGCCACCACGATATCGATCCCCAGGTGCGCCCCGCGGTGCAGGGCCACGGCCGAACCCAGCAGGCCGATCCAGATCAGCAGGAAAATCGCCAGCTCCTCGGTCCAGCTGCTGGGATCGCGCAGCACGAACCGGGTAAATACCTGCCAGATCACGGTCAGCGTCATCGCCAGCATGGCGATCCAAAGGCCGGTTTCAAGGCTTTTATCGAGCAGTTTTTTCAGTGTGCGCATCTTTTATCGCTATCTTATATGATGAGCATAACGTCTTATAAGTAATCGTGTTATATGATAACGCCTAAAGTTCTGCATCAAGCCTATTGCACTGCCCTGATTCTCTTTACCAGTTCCTCTATCCGTGTCCCGGCGAACTCGTCGTAGAGCGGCTGGACTTTCTTCATGAACGGCTCCTTATCCGGCACGCCCACCTCCACGCCAGCGGCCCGGACCTCGTCCAGCGACTCGGCCACCATCTCGCCCCAGATTTCCCGCTGGTATTGCATACTCTCATCGGCCGCGGTCTGGATCATCTCCTGCTCTGCGGGCGCCAGGCGGTCCCAGACCACCTGGCTCATCAGCAGCACATCGGGGATAGTGGTATGCTCGTCCAGGAAATAATACGGGCAGACCTCGTAGTGGTGCGAGGTATAGAACGACGGCGGGTTGTTCTCGGCCCCGTCCACCACTCCCTGCTGCAGCGACGTGTAGAGTTCCCCCCAGTCGATAGGCGTGGGCGAGCCGCCCAGGATCTGGATCGTCTTAACAGCCATGTAGCTCTTCTGGACCCTGATTTTCATCCCCACCAGGTCGTCCGGGTGCCTGACCGCCTTCTCTTTGGTATAGAAACTCCGGCTGCCCGAATCGTAGTAGCACAGGCCGCGCAGGCCCACCGAGGAACCCGCCAGCAGAATCTCCCGGCCCACCGGCCCCAGGAACACGTCCCACGCGTGCTTGGTATCACGGAACAGGTACGGCAGCGAGTAAACGCTGTAGGAGGGCTCGAAACTTTCCAGCACGGCCGCGCTGATCTTGGTGATATCGATACTGCCCAGCTGCACCATCTCGATTGACTCGCGCTCGCTGCCGAGCTGCTCGCTGGGGTAGATATCGATTGTCATCGACCCGCCGGAGAGTTCCCGCAGGCGCTTTGACATATATTCCATCGCGTGGTGCACGGGATGGATCACGTCGAGACCGTGAGACAGCTTGAATCTGGTAATACGCTGGGAGGGACCGCCGCAGGCGGCAAATACCAGGAACAGCACTAGGGGCAGCAGTATGATTCGGCGGAAATCTTTCATCCGGATCCCATGCAGTGTGCGAATGCGCTCAACTGTAGCCGTGACGAGGGCAGGACTTGAGTGAAGTTACATGGGGGGATACAACCAGTCAAGAACTTCTCATGCGGCCCGGAAAGATTCATCTCGCCGCAAATACTCCCGCTTTACTAGGAGCTGTTTCATAACTGGAGTTTTATTTCAAACTTTCGCCCATTGGCAGGTAAGCCCAAAAACACAACCCCCTGTTTCCCCCTTTTCTAAGGGGGACTAAAACCGTATAACCCTATCCACCGTGCGAAAAAGCCTGAGACCGGACAATTCCCCCTTAACAAAGGGGGTGCCTGCGTAGCAGGCGGGGGTTGTCCCGTTTAAAGTTATGAAATAGCTTCTAACTAAACTGTTTGGGGGAGCGAAAACAGATCAAAATTCCCGCCCCACGGTCAGCATCGGCTGGCCCGCACCGGCCGGAGCGCCGGCGGGACTGTGCATCCGCAGCTCCAGACTTACTCCCGCCCGGCGCAGGGATTCGCTGTTGCTGAGCCTTTCGGTAATCAGCACGTCGAGCACGCTGACGATATGGTTGGCGATCAGTGCGGCGATGAAATTACTGCGGCTGCGGTAGCTGCTCTCCGAACGGTCGAACAGGCGGTGGTATTCCGCGTTTTCAGCTTCCAGACCCGTCCAGTCCCAGTTCAGTCCGCGGGTGTATACCTGCTGTAGATACAAGTCCAGGGCCGCCTGCTCCTCCGCGGCGCTCAGGGGAACCGGAAGGCCGCCGCTGGTGCCGGTGTAGTTGTTGATCATCGCGATATCCCACTGGTGACCGTTATAGGTGCGCGGATCGGTTTCCGGCTGGATACCCGGCTGGTCGGGATCGTTGTCGTAATCACCGCTGGATTGCCACTTGAGCAGGTCCTCAAAGTACTCCCCGTAGCCTTCGGCCATCAGGTCCACATCCTCGGTGGGATTGTTGCGCAGCCCCGGATAGACGAAATTACCGCGCGCGGCCCGCGCCAGATTGACGTAGCGGTTCTTGTACGACTTGCCCCGCGAGTTGAGCAGCACCAGGCCGCCAACCGCGACGCCCTCCACCGCGAAATACGCCCAGGCCCGAGGACGGCCGTCCAGGAACTGGGGCAGACCCGGTACAAGCACTCCGAGCAGGAGACGGACCCCTGGGCTGAGCCGTCGCTTGGAACTGTCGCTGTCACGCTGCCGGAAGGGGCCTTCCTGCACGGCATCGGCATGCCGGCCCATCTCCAGCCGCCCGGACAACGGCGCTTCCCTGCGGGGACCGTTCTGCTGCTGAGCCGCGGCAAGCGGCTGCAGGAAGACAGCGATAGCGAGTAGCGTAATAATATGTGTGCGCATGGTTTCCCGGCTCGATAGTTAAAAAGACAGGACGCTCGAACAGGTTGCGAAACGAACCCGGCGAGCGCCCTGTCGTTTTGATAGCGGAACTCTATGGCGGCGGCTTAGAAGCTGGCCGACACCGCGTAGAATGTACGGTCGCTGAGCGGGTTGACTCCCAGCTCGCGGGCGATATCGAAACTGAAACCGCGCCAGTCGAGGCCGAAGCCGATCAGCGCGCCGTTCAGCTCGCCTTCCTCGCTGAGATAACCGCCGCGGAGCCCCAGCAACATGTCTTCCGTGGCCTCGATAGATAACTCTGTGCCCAGGAAGAAACCGTCGTTTGCCGGGTTGCCCACCAGGAAGCGCTCGTAATCCGCGCTGAGCAGCAGGTTGAACCGGTCCTGCTCCAGCAGGTGCTTGAGGATGTTGTAGCCGACTCCGACCCTGATCCTGCGCGGCAGACGGTCGGACTGGTACTCGTTCTTGAACTGCATGTTCGGACCCAGATCAAGCAGAGCCGCGCCGAACTGCACAGGCACCTCTTCCAGGGGACGGTACAGCACGCCGATATCCACCGCCACGCTGGTGCCGATACCGCCCTCCATACTGGAGAGCTTCTCGCGGATATACTTCATCGACACGCCTATATCGATCTTCTTGTTGAACTTGGTAGCGAAAGAGCCGTAGATCATCCACAGGCTCTGGTCATCCAGACCGGTCAGGTCCTGGCCGACGCTGGTCACCTCGCTGGCGCCCAGGTCCCAGAGGTTCATCGTGAGAGCGAACGTGCCGATATCCTTGATCGGCATACCGATGCTGAACAGGTTGAAACTGATCTGGTCCTCGACCTCGCCGCCGGAGGGATCGCTGACCGTGAACGAAAAGCCCTCGTAACGGGAAAAGTAGAACGAGGTGTTCTGGACAGAATTCAGCCCGGCCGGGTTCCAGAGGATTGCCGTCAGGCCCTCGGCCACACCCGTGTACGCATGTCCCATCCCGATCGCCCGGGCTCCGTTTTTCTCCGCGAACTCTTCCTTGACCCCCTGAGCATACGAGGTATGCACCGCTAGCGGGACCAGAGTAATTACGGCAGTTAAAGTCAGGAATTTCCTTAACATCAGGTATTGCTCCTTCCAGGGGGAAGTTGTCCTTTATTCAAATCAGGTGCTGCTAACCAATACACACAGCCTGTTTATTCCGTTGTCAGCGACTAAGTAGTGCTTTACCGACGGCTTCCACCTCCTCTGAGGATGAGATATCTGTCACGCTTCTGCAGGTAATCTTATACAAATATACCCCGTTGGCAACTTTTTGTTGATATTCATCCGTACCGTACCAGTCCACCATGTGGAACCCCGCCGTCGGTGCGAAGGTTCGCAGTTGTTTGACCGGCCGGCCGGCGACAGTAAAGATTCTGATCAATACTTCCGCTGGCTGAGTTAGCTCGAAACAGATCGATGTTTTTTCACTGAACGGGTTCGGGTAATTCACCACATTGCTCAGCGCCAGCCCGGCGGCACTGTCGGTTATATTGAGCATCAGTTCGAGCCTGGACGAGTTGAGCGCGTTATCCACCGCCCGGAACAGGAAACTGTGCAGTCCCTCGGGCACCCGGCTCAATGCTACTTCGGCCGTTCCCTGCTGATAGCTATCCCGGTTGTAGCTGAACAGTCCGGTCAAATCCGCCGACCAGGTCGTCCCCCCGTCCACTTCCACGGTCAGTTGTTCGCCTGCCCTGCCCGTGGTGTTGATCCCGCTCTGATCGCTGAGGGCCAGCAGCAGCGTTTCATTCCGGCTTACCCTGTCTCCGTCCGAGAGTTCCCTCCCGCCGCTGAGCAGTCTTATCTCGGGAGCGCTGGTATCGCTGCTGGCGCCGCCGGTGAGCGGCAAAGCCAACTGTTCGCTCGCCCCGGCTGCATCGGTCGTTTCGCTGGTGGCGTAGACACTGAACAAGCCGGTCGCCCCCTGCAGGCTGTCCAACGGCAGTTCGCCCGCCAGCCTGAGCGGCAGCACGAATGCTCCCGAGAACGCCCCCCCGGCTACAGTGACCGGCCCGTCGAACAGCACCGATGGCGTCCGCTCGAACGATACGTTCCTGCCGGTAAGTCCGCTGGAGCCGAGGCACTGATAGGCAATATCTACCGGCCTGCCGGTCAGCAGGAATTTCACCTGGGCCACACCCGAAAAACCGCCGTCAACCCCGCCTCCGGGCAGGCCGACCGTGCCGCTGAATTCCACCTTGCCGCCCGGCGCGAGTTGCTGACCAGGCTCCGGTGAAACTGAGATATCCCTCGAAGGTCTATGCAAGATCAATGCCGGATCGCCGAACACGGAGTAGCGTTCCGCGTTGCCCCGGTCGCCCGCGGCCAGGTCCCACCTGCTCTGCAGGTGAATCATCCCCAGCGGCAGCGGCTCGTCAGCGAACAGGTACTCCACGAACTTCTGGTTGAGCACCTGGTTCTGGAACGCGTAAGTCACCCTGGTGCCCGCGAAGACAGCAACCGCCCCGCCGCCGCTCTTGAGCAGGATCCGCTCGGCCATCGCCTCCTCGCGGTAGTCGTCGAAATGGCCGATCGAGCACGATGAGTTGAGCACCAGCGGCAGACGGTAGCCGTTGTTCAGCAGGGCCACGTCCCGCTCCCCGTCGAACACGCGCTCCTGGGCCCAGTGGAGGTTGCCGCCGTGGCCGAGGTAGTTGACTAGCAGCGCTCCCCTGTTCCACCAGTTAATCAGGTCCTGGTTTGCCGCGGGCTTGCGCGTGCCGATCTCGGGCGGATCGAACCGGTAGCTGTCGAGATAAATTTTCCTTCGGACAATCCCGACCGGGATCAGCGAGTCCAGCTTCTCCGAGCCGGGGACATGGTTTAATACGAAGTCGCAGCTGCGGCCCAGCACGTAACCGTCATCGGCAACCAGCACGATCCGCCTGCTCCATTCGCCGGCGTCCCGGCCTTCCTCGTAGGCGGCGATCTTATCCAGGACCAGCTCCGCCTCGGCGGGTGTCTTGACCGGTATCCGCCCGGTGGCGATCTGGGGAAGGCCCGTTGAGTCGAAGCGGACGAACCACTCCTCGACCGCAATATCCCGGGTATCGACCCAGGGCGGAACCAGGTTCGGCCGGGACCTGCCGAGCGATGTCACTCCGCGGTAATCCACATGCCCGTCGCCGAAAAACACCACGATCTGCGGCCGCACCGGCCAGTTGGTATAGGCATCGAACAGGAAATTGCGAATGGCTACAGGGTCCGCAGAGCCGAGCGCGTACTCCGCGTAGATATCCTCGACCGCAACCACCGCCGTGCTGAAGCGCTGGCTCCGCATCCGGGCCAGCTCACCGGCCTGTTCAGCCAGCTCGCGGGGAGCGATAACCAGGTATTCCGCGCCGCTCAGCGAGCTCAAGGCGGCTGGCTGGTATGGACGGACATCCACAGGTTCGCGGTAGCCGTCATCCGCAACAGCGATAAACGAACGGGTCAGGTTCGATGTAAAAGGAGGAGCGTTGTATACAGCCTCGGGGCTCTCGCCGGGAATTACAGCAGGCTGCCCGGAAACGGTAACTTCATACAGGGAAAGCTGCGTAACTCCTTGTGCGGTAAACCGGTATGACAGGGCAGTGAAATTGCGCCGCTCGTGAAAAGCAAGCTGGCTGCCTGACACCAGCTCCAGCGGCAGCACCGCCCGCAGCTCGAACCAGCCCAGATAGTGCCCGCGCGCGGCCAGGGTAAAACTGTTGCCCGTCTCGGCGAGCTGGCCCTCGGCCAGCTCGAACCACTCGCTGGTTATTGCGACCGGTTCTCTGTTGGTGCGGCTTTGAACAGTGCCGCCGTTGAGGGACACGGTCCAGTTGGACGGGTATTGCAGCCCGCGGCCGTAAAGCTCGAACCGCAGGCTGTGCGTTCCGGCCGACGGAGCCGCGGGCAGCGCGAATGTGCGCGAGATCAGCCCCGACCGATCCGGTTCGAGCACCCAGCCCCAGTAGTCCGGGGCGGGATTGACAGACCGGCCGCCAAGCTGTTCCAGGGCCAGGTACTGCGTGTTGTCCTCGTAGTGCAGCCAGCGCTCGGCGGCGGTCGACGGCTGCCCGCCCGAGGTATTCCCGGCTGCGGTGGCTATCCTCATCACCGAAGCCGGCGAACCTCCCCAGGTCAGCCAGTAGGCCGCATGATTTTCGTAGCGGTGACGCTCATACGAGACAGCTCCCGCAGGAAAAGTTACATTAAAGCGGTCAGTGCCGCGGCCGTGGAAGATTATCCTGTCGGATGCGTCAAACCGGCCGTCCCCCCCATCGAGTACGGATATCGCCACTTCCTCCAGCTCCGGCCCCCGGCCGATATTACTCTCCGCCAGCATCCTGTTGCCGCCGGTCAACAGCCGCATTGTCGCAATTTCCACCTGTCCCGGATCGACTCCGGCACTTTGCAGGCTGCTTCCGCTGAGGGCATACATCCCGCTGCTGTCGATCCGGATTTCGACCCAGTTCGCACCGTTGCCGAACGGCCCGGCGGCCAGCAGAGCCGTCGCATTGCCCCCGCTGCCGCGCCACCCGACAGCATCTTCGTAATTCAGGATTACATTCCGATACAGGGTCTCGTACAATTTTTCGCTGCGGCCACCTGCACTGTACCCCGGAAACTGTGCGCTCACCTTAAACTCAAGTGACACCTGTAGTGACTCTGTTACCCGCAGAGTACCATTTTTCATGTTCCAGGCGAATGGCCGGACAATGATTTCAGCGACCGTGAAATCGCGCAGGCGGGCCGGGCCTGAGATTTCAACGGCGCGGGCATTCACCCCGCCGGCGTTGATTATTTCGGCTGCGTACTCCGTGGCGGGAACCGGGTTCCGCTCGCCTGTTACAATCGGCTGTGCCGGGAGAAGGTTACCGCAGTTAACAGTCCGGCTGGAGAGGATGTTCCAGTTGGTATTCAGGACAGCGCCGGGAGGAACGGCCACGGTGGCCTTGAACAACGGAAGTTCCGGATGGCCTGCCCGCGGAGTAACCTCGCCGCCGGCTGCCTCGATCCGGTAAAACTCTCCGGCGCCGGTCTCAACCGGCACAAGCCGCCAGGCCGGCAGACGAAAAGAAAGCACCACCCGCGAGCCGCCGCCGCCAACCAGGTCAAAAGCAGCAGTCCGGCACGGAGACTCGCCGGCCGTGGCCAGCACCATCAACAGGACTGCCGCCGGCATGGCCTGCACTATGCGGCTGCGGGTCAGTTGGGCCATCAGAATGAACGGGCCTCGTCAATCAGCATGATCGGAATATCATCCTTGATATCGTAGATCAGGCGACACGCGTTGCATACAAGCTCGTCCTTCTCCTTTTCGTACACCAGTTCGCCTTTGCACTTGGGGCAAACCAGGATTTCGAGCAACTTGTCGTCCAGCATAACGCCTCCCGTTTGTAGCGTTGGTTGCGGATTGTTACAGCTGGTTTCTGTCGAAGCCGCTGTCCTGTAGAAAAGGCAGATCCTTACGCCACTTTGCACGGACCTTGACCCACAGCTCCAGAAACACGCCGACACCCGTAAATTCCTCTATCTTTTTCCGGGCATCCCTGCCGATCTGCTTGAGCTGCGCTCCCTTGCGTCCGATAATGATTTTTTTCTGGCTCTCGCGCTCCACATATATCAGCGCGCGGATATAGATTTTCCCGGCCGCGCGTTCCTTGTACTCATCCACCGCCACGGTGGTTGCGTATGGAAGCTCATCGCGGGTGGACTCGAAGATAGTCTCGCGGATCAGCTCCGCGGCGAAAAACCTCATCGGCTGCGAGGCGATCTGCTCAGGGTCGTAAAGGAACGGTCCCTCCGGCAGCCTGCCTGCTATCTCCCCGAGCAACTCCTCGACACCCTCGCCGTGCAGGGCGCTGACAGGTACGATCGCCTCGAAGATGCCCGAGTTGTCGAAACGCTGAATCAGCGGCAGCAGCGACTCTTTCTCCACCAGATCGACCTTGTTGATCACCAGCAGGCGCGGCACGTCGAGACCGCCAAGCCGCTTGAGCAGCTCTTCCAGTTCCGGGTCGTGCCTGCTGCGCGCCTCGATCATCACCACCACCAGGTCCGCGCCGCTGACCGCCTTGAAACTGGCCCGGACCATGAATTCCTGCAGCCTGTCGCGCGGGTCGATAACTCCGGGCGTATCGATAAACGCCACCTGCCAGTTGTCCCGGCTGAGGATACCCAGTACCTGCTGGCGCGTGGTCTGCGCCTTGCGGCTGACAATCGAGATTTTCTGACCCAGCATGGCGTTGAGCAGGGTGCTTTTGCCCACGTTGGGCCGTCCGGCAATCGCCACGATCCCGCTGCGGGTAACCTTGCCGCTGTCTGCGCCTGCCGCCTCATCGAGCGCCACTGCCGCACTCTCCCCGGGTGAAGGTAACGCGTTCAGATAAGATACGATGTCGATATTACACCCGCACGGCATCGGGGGCAAGGATTGCCAAAAATCGCGCACCCTGCGCTGCTGAAAATCAACATAATCATCAGGAAATAAAATGGTACGCCGTCGGGGAATCGAACCCCGAACCTACTGATTAAGAGTCAGTTGCTCTGCCAGTTGAGCTAACGGCGCACTGAATCGGACAAGAATAAGGTTGGATTAACCTCTCGGGAAGGGAATGCCGTTTCCTTTAACTGCCGGACTGGCCGCGAATATAACAGCTGCGGCAATACCGATCAAGTTATTTTTTACCTGCAGGCCGGCACACCGCGGCGCTTGCCTCGGCGGGTATTCAGGTTTTAACTGGCCGTTTAAAGGAAAATTCCGGCGGGAAAGTCGTTCAGGCGCTTCTGGAGAGGTTTCCTTTGGAGCGGCCGGCTTCCTTGGCCATCTTCAACGCTATCGTCGAACAGCAGTCCAGGCAGTTAAACAGGGCCAAAAAGTGCTCCTTGGCGGGCATTTCCTGCTTGCCGAGGAATACCAGGTGCTTGTGCTTGCACATGCTGTTATCCTTTTTCCGGTCGTCCGTTTTCATGGTCAACTCACTTAATACTTTATCAGTAGCAATAACTATACCAGTTGACTCTTGACTGGTCAGGCCTGTTCCACTAAGATTGTTTTCAGGCATTTCGACGTTTCCGCAGTCTCCAACTCGCTTTGGTTCCGGGAAATTATTGTCCGGGAGACGGCCCACAATGTATTTGACCGGTACAGTTCAGGTTTTATTCAGTCCGCTGCTGACAGGAGTCTTTTTAACCGCAGTGCTGGCTTGTAGTTATAGCGGCAGCGAAGATCCGAGTATCGACGATTTACGCTCCTTTGCCGTGCCTCCCGGCAACTGGGCTCAGGATGGAATCGATGTATTTTACGGCCCCGCAAACCTGCACGAATATGTCAACGGCGGTGCGGAACGGTATCTGGGTTACGGGTTTTCCGGCCTGTACATCGCGGATTTCACAAACTCGTCAAAACAGGGCACGCTGCGAGTTGAAATCTATCTGATGGATAACCCGGCCAACGCATACGGGATTTTCTCCTCCGACCGCTCAGGCCGGGACCCCGGCGGTATCGGCAGCGACGCCGACCTGGGCGACTACCTGCTCCAGTTCTGGCAGGGACCATGTTTCGTCAGGGTCCAGGATATCGATTTGTCGGGCGGACTGGGCGAGGAGTTGGCGCAGTTCGGCAGGAAAATCGGCGCCGCAATCCCCTTCCCGGCAGGCGAGGGCAGGCCCCGGCTGCTGAAAGCCCTGCCGTCCGAGGGTGTCGTCGAGGAAAGTATCTGCTACTTCCATACTCATATCTCGCTGAACAGCTTCGTCTACCTCGGCGACAGCAATCCGCTGAATCTCGGCATGCAAACCGGGGCAGTGACAGCCGAGTACGCTCTCGGCCGGAGCAGCCGGAAATACTGCCGTCTGGTACTGGTCCGCTACCCTTCTCCGGATGACGCCCGGAAGGCGGCGAGAGCGGTCAAACTCTCTCCGGAGGCTCAATCGGCCGGACTGGTTGACATATCTACGGCCGGAAACCATCTGCTGACAGTATTCGGGGATGCCCCGGCAGACTGGTTCAATCGAATTAAACTGGAAATCGCTGATACACTTTCCCGGTTTCAGGAGGAATAGATGAGCGCCAGCGAGGAACGGAAAAATATCGGCCGCAGGGATTTTATCCGCCATGGCGCCGCAACCGCTGTCGGCCTGGGGATTGGCCTGGCAACGGAATCGCGGGCACAGAGTGACCACAAAAGCAAAAAAGATACGCGCTCGCGGGTGGTCCTGGTCCGCGATGCGGCGGCGATGACGCCAGAGGGTCAGCGCGAGAGCGAGCTGATGGGCGGGATGCTGGAACGGGCGGTGTGCGCCTATACCGGAGAGCAGGACGGCGTGAGCGCGATCAGGCATTTTATCAATCCCGGGGACACAGTGGGCATCAAGATGAACGTGATGATGACCGCCACTCATCCCGAACTGGTGGCCGCGCTTGCCCGTCTGCTGGTCAGGGCAGGCGTCAGTAACGAAAAAATTATCGTCTGGGACCGGGACAACGCCGGTATCGGCGTGAAAGGAGCCTACGAGCGGAAGATGCATTACGGGTTCGGCGATAACTCGGTGAGCCGGATCATAACCGAAGAGGCCACCGCGCTGATCAATATCCCGGCTCTCAAGAGCCACTGGCTGAGCGGAATGGCCGGTGCGATCAAAAACTGGTGCGGCGCGGTGACGGCGATCAACGTCCGCGACTACGACACCCCGTTCCCGATTCACGGGGACAGCTGCGCGGATCTCGGCATGCTGGGCGCTATCGATTCGATCAGGGACAAAAGCCGGCTGGTGCTGCTCGACTGCCTGCAGCCGCTGTTCGAGGGTGGTCCGCAGGTGAACCCGGCCTACCTGTGGCGCTACGGCGGATTGATGGCGGCCGAAGACCCGGTGGCGGTGGACACGCTATGCACGAAACTGCTCCAGGCCAAGCGCGACCGGCATCGCGGCCGCCCCTGGCCGATCAACCCGCCGCCGAAACATGTCCCGTTGGCCGACACAAAATGGGGCCTTGGCGTCGCCGATCCGGAACGGATTGACCTGATAGCCCTGGGAGAGGAAAAAGACCGGTTGATCTGACCGGCTCCTGACTTGCAGGGATGCAACTTGTTTGGAAGTTTATAAACGGGAGAATCAGTCTTCTTTCCTGCGCCCCTTGCGGCTGGCGCTTTCGAGGATTTTTCTCTCCCGCTTGCTCAGGCTTTCGATCCCGCTGCAGCTGATCTTGTCCAGGACTCGGTCCACTTCCTCACGGCCCTGTTCCTCGTGTTCCTGCCGCTGTTCGACCAGCCTGATTCTCTTGCGCCGCCGTCTTTCGTAGAACTTGTCACTGATCGTCGAGAGGCTCCAGTCCTTCTTGAGGTAGATATAAGCGATCAGCATGCCGGACAGGTGTGCGAAATGCGAAACGTTGGATTGAAAAGGCATCAAATACAGCTCGATTCCGGCCAGCAGCAGGACGAAATACTTGGCGGGGATCGGAAAGATCAGCATGAACAGCACCTGACGGTTCGGGAAACACATCCCGTAGGCCGCCAGCACGCCGAATATCGCGCCGCTGGAGCCGATCAGCACCTGGCCCGGACTGCCCGCGTCGATAATCAGCGGCAGGCCCGAGGCGAACACGGCATAGAGCAGGCCGACCACCGTGCCGATCAGCAGGAAAAACGCACCGAACTCACGGCTTCCCCAGTTTCGCTCCAGTTCTCCGCCGAACATCCACAGCGCGAACATGTTGAACAGCAGGTGCCAGAGGCCGTCGTGCATGAAGATATAGGTGGTGAACTGCCAGATCGTGAAATACCCGGTCACCATCGTCGGGGTAAGCCCGAATGTTCTGATCCAGAACGCGCTGCCCGCCGCCAGAAACAGCTTGCCGATCAGGAACGAGGCCGTGCTGATTATCAGCACGTACTTGACGAACGGGGTGAGCGACCCGCCGAAACTGTAGCGAATTCCCTCGTATGACGGGTTATACCGCACTGTCTTCTCTCATTCAGAATTTTCCCAGTTTAACCGACACAGCCCCCGCAACCAACAGGCCGGCCAGGCTGATCAGGCTCAAAAACAAGCCTGTCCGGAACTTATCCGATTCGTAAGCGAAACGCACCTCGTGGATTCCGGCCTCCAGCGCCACCGCCCGCAGGGCGTAATCGGCGCGAAGCATTTCAGCCGGCCGGCCGTCGACACTGGCGCTCCAGGCCGGATAGTGCCACTCACTCAGCACCAGAACCGCGTTTGCGGCGCACTCGGTGCGCACGACAATTTCTCCCGGCGTATATTTGACAACTTCGGCCGCTGCCTGTCCTGCTGCCGGCGGTTCGCCAGGCTCGATACCGGGATCGCTTTCCAGGACGACTTCGGACTTGTGATCGAACCCGGAATCGTTGAGAGCGGCCAGAATTTCGCCGTCCTCCCCGATCACCCGCCAGTTGACCGCCATGAACGCGCGGGGCAGGTAGCCGCTGCGCAGCTCCATTCCCATCTGCTGTTTCTCTTGGTCAATATAGATCGCGTACTTGACATTCATCAGGTCGAACCGCCGCTCCCGGGCGACATCTTTCAGCCTGCGCTCGAGCTGAAGGGGGTTATAGCCCTCGATCAGGAACAACCGGTGAATGCTCCCCTGGTTACGCCGCAGGACCATCGCGCCCGGGTTTTCCAGGCTGCGGGCATTGATCCTGAACAGTTCCTGTTCCGCATCCCGCCGGAAGCGGCGCACTGCCGAATTGTCCTGGTACAGATCGGTGGGGGACCTGCTACCCGAGATAGACGGAACCCCGAACCAGTACAGTTCCCCGAACGCCGCCAGACATACGGCAAGGCCGAGCCAGGCTGCCCTGCGAGAGTCTCTCCCGAGATACCAGACAGACGCCAACAGCAGGAATGCCAATAATACCCAGCCCGCCGACATTATCACCGCGGTCCGGGAAATCATCGCCAGACGGGGGTCGTCAAGCCCGCTGCCACCCCAGACGTAGGCCAGGGCCAGCACAGCGCAGATTCCAAGCAGGATATAAAACAGGCGGCTGCTGAAAAATCCTGTTGCTTTAGCGTTGATTTCGACGGCCAGCATGGTCCAGCCGTGGGCCGCCAGCAGCGCCAGACCGAGCGAGGCCAGACCCGCAAACCGTCCCGGGTGACGGAATTTACCGAATCCCGGAGCGACGTGGAAGAACAGTTTGTAGAGCAGACCGTACCTGCCCAGGGCCAGCCACAGGCAGATAAATGTCAAGGCCGCGGCAAACGCCAGGTGACGGTTTCGCCGGGCTCCCTTGAGGCCGAACAGAGCAAGCGCCAACGGCAGGATACCCACGAACAGGCAGGTCTCCCAGAAAGAGCCGTAGCCGCCGGCCCAGTAGGTGTTCTGTTCAGGGTACTGGGTGCCGAAAAAGCGCGGGGCAACCAGTTTCAGCAGCATCCGCGGCTCCAGCGAGTGCTCCACGGACGCTTCGTAGCTCATCTCGCTGCGGGGGGTGTACTCGGCCAGCTCAGCCGCCGGCAGCCATGACACGAGGTTCAATCCCAGTGCCGCCGCGGTGATAAAACCCAGCACCGCGGCTCTGGTGACCGTCGCGGATCTGCGCCAGCCGGCGGAACGGGCGCTGAAAATCTCGTTAACCAGCCAGTAGAGGGCGAGGACATAATAGATGTAAAGCGTGTACTGAGGATAGCCTCCGGCCGTACTGACCGCCAGTACGGCGGCGCAGATGATCGCATAGCGGAACTTGCCGCTGCCGAGCGCACGCTCGAAGAGTTCGAGCACCAGCGGCAGCCAGATGAACACGAAAACAAAATTGGTGTGGATCGCATGGGTCACCAGATAGCCGCTGAAGGCGAACGTGATCGCACCCAGCAGCGATCCCTGCTGATCGGCGCCGGTGAGCCTGAGGAAGCGGAAAGTAAAAAAACCGGCCAGGAAGAAATGGAAGACCTCGATAAGCTCCAGCAGGAGATAGCTGCCTGTCTGCCCGCCGGCCAGGAGGGAATGGATGAGATTGAACGGGTAGAGCACGGCGGTCTGGATATCGGCGAAAAACGGCTGGCCGCCGAACACGTAGGGGTTCCAGAACGGGAACTCGCCGATCGAGAAACAGTAAGCGGCAAACATCCGCGCCGGGTGGGCGAAATAGAGGAAGTCTTCCCAGAGCCAATTACGGCTGGATGGCGAAAAAAGTCCCCAGAAGAATACGAGAGTCAAAGCGGCGAGCAGGGCGTATGGAACGTACGAGGGCAGAGGGTCGCGACCGGGTTCAGGTTGGCTCCGCCCGTCGTTCCTGTTACGCCCGGGCTTGCGATTGGCCGCAGCATTCACGAGGAATAAAACCCCTTTCTGCTGTTTTGCCAGATCCTGATCAGTTCGCCCAGGCTGGTGAACACGTGTTTCCAGAGCTTGACCCGGGTGGCCTCGTCATTGTACCACACTACCGGGACCTCGCGGACAACGTAACCCAGGCTGCTGGCCAGGTAGATAATCTCGGTGTCATAGCCCCAGCCCCAGATTGTCTGGCGGCCGAACACCTGCTCTACCGCCCGGCGGCTGAAGCACTTGAAGCCGCAGGTGAAATCACTCACGTTCAGGCCCAAAATCACGTTAGACAGCCAGGTGAACACTTTGCCCATGTTCTCGCGGTAGAACGGCTGGTGACGGACCACCGTGGCCTGGGCCACCTTGCGCGTACCGATGATCACGTCCTCGCCGGCCTGCATCAACGGCTCGAAGCGCTCGAGCATCTCGATCGGCGTACTCATATCGGCGTCGGCGAACAGCACGTACTCGCCCCGCGCCGCCAGCATGCCGGTTTTTACCGCGTAGCCCTTACCCCTGTTGGGTTCGTAACTGATCACCTCCAGGGGCACTCTCCTGCCGCCGTAGGATTCCGCCACCCGCTTCGTATCGTCCGTACTGCCGTCGTCCACAACCAGGATTTCGACCTCGTAGGAACGCTCGCGGCAGTAATCGATGATCCCCTGCAATGTCTCGCCGATCCGCGGCTCTTCATTATACGACGGAATTACCAGTGAGAGGTAGGGACGATTCTGACTCAATTGATCCGGACTCCGCTAGTTTCGGTTCAGTATGGGGTAACAGACGGTGATCCGTTGCCGGGATTTTGGTCCGGGCCGGTAACCGGCGGTTCACTGTCCTCCGGCTGCGCCTGGGCGGGAACGATACTCCCCGAGACAAGCCTCAGCACGAAGTAGTTCCTGTTGACCCGGCCGTCCGCGCCGACAGTGTAGATACCGGTCGCACCGCTGTACTCAAGGCCGGAGCGGAGCCTGATGGCCAGCGCCTCCCGGCTGGCCGGGACTCTTTGAAGCGAGTTGAGCACGATCCCGACAGCATCGTAGCCATAGGCGGAGAACCTGTTGACCGGGCGACGGAAGGTTTCCTCGTATTCGGTTTTGAACTGGTGCCAGCGCAGACGGTCGCTGTCCTGGAAGAACGGAGAGCTGAACAGTCCGCCATCCACATATTCCCCGCCCATCCGGATCACGCGCTCGCTGTCCCAGTACTCTCCCCCGATAAGCTGAACTCCGCCCATGCCGTAATAATAAACCTGGCTGGCGAGCTGGGTTATCATGTCGCTCTTGGCAGTCAGGTAAATCGCATCGGGAAGGTAGCGCTGGATCAGAGTCATCTGGTTCTCGAAATTGCTTGATTCCACGGGATATCTCAGGTCGGCCACCACAGTTGCCCCGGCCTCTTTCACTTTGTCGATAAATCCGTCGGCCAGCAGTTTTCCCCGCTCATCGTCTTCGGCAACCACCGCGAAAGTATGCAGCTTCATCATTTTCACCGAGGCGTCGGCGACAGCGGCTGAAAGCTGCGGGTCTGTTCGGTTGAGCACGTGAATCGCGTTGCCGATCCCATCAAGCCCCGGCGCATCGGCGGTGGGGCAAATCAGCGGGATATTCTGCACCGCCGAAACCAGCGCCAGCGAGAGCGAGGCCTCGTTGCCGTGGCTGCCGATCAGGGCGGCCACGGTACTGTCTGTCGCCAGCTCGCGTCCAAGTGACGCCGCCCGTACAGGTTCGCCCCTGTCGTCACGCACGGCCAGTTCGATCCGGCCGCCAGGTGCGGCATTGCGGTTGAATTCATCGGCGGCCAGCCGGACACCCTCGAGTATCGCCTCGCCGAACTCGTAGAACCGTCCGCTCAGCGGCAGGATCACGCCGATCCGGTAAGCGACCTCCGGTCCCAGGTCGTGTTCCCCGGGTGCTTTCCGGTCCGGCCCATCGATAAGATAGCGCAGCTCGGCAAGCTGATTTTCCGGGATAAGGTGAGCGACAGGCTCCAGGAACGCTTCAAGGCCGGCAGGGTCGGTTGCCAGGGCCAGCCTGGCCCTGATCCCGTAGTAGGCCGCCAGGAAATTCAACTGGCTGTCGGAGGGAGCGATCCGGGTCAGCAGGGAGTCGATCAGGACTGCCGCACGCTGATAACCGCCATCGCCATAGGCGTCCACGGCCCTCATCAGCGCCGCGTTCCGGCCGGCAGAGGGGACCGCAGCCACCGGACTTGCAGCCCGCCTGGCAGCGGGGCCGCAGGCTAACAATCCCAGCAGCAGGATTACTGCGGAAAAATTCAGTTTTGCGGGATTCTCAAAAAAAATCATCGTCGATTTCAGTTTGAGTTTCAGACCCTGACAGCCACCGCCAGCAGCGAGCGTCCAAACGGAAAGCCCGGCCTGGGGATAAAGAATTTTTCCAACGAGAATACTGACCGCAGAATCCCGTTCAACACTGGATTGAACCGCGGGTAACAGTTCTCCTCGCTGACATTTTTTCTGAACCTGTCCACCAGCACATCCAGCGCGTTAAGCGGGAACAACAGGGAATTGAAATGAGTGGTCAGTTCCAGGCTGAACCCTGCGCCCGCCAGCACGCGTCCCAGGGAACGGGCCGAGTAGCGGCGGTAATGACCGAATACCGTGTCCCGCCGGGTCCACTGCCACATCCCGGCCGGGACGGTGACAACCAGCTTGCCGCCGGGCGCCAGAATACGAAAGAGCTCATCGGCAAAGGCGCGGTGATCATCGATATGCTCCATCACATCGAGACAGAGAGCGATATCGCATGCCTCGGCAGCCAGCGGAAGAGCCGTGCAGTCGGCGCTGGCCAGATTTTTTATTCCGCGTTCGGCGGTAAAGTGCAGCGCGTCGAGAGAGTAATCGACACTGATCACATCACCGAAATCGGCCGCCAGTCTGCTGGTCGCACCGGGCCCGCACCCGATATTGGCGATCAGGGAGCCGGGTTCGATCAGGCCCTCAAACAGCCTGCGCAGAATATCGAGCCTGGCCGCGTAGAACCAGTATGTGGTTTCAAGCCCGGCGAAATCCGCCATCAACTCTTTACTGTCCTTCATCCACTCTCCGCACTGCCGTCGCTGACTCCGCGGACTTCCCCGCCGTCGGCTCCCTCAGGAGACTTATAATAGTAAATCCGCCGTGCGATGGCAATCATCTTTTCCTGTCCGAGAGGTAGAGAAAAGGGGTGCGCGTAGCGTTACGCGCACCCCTCAGATCGAGCGGATTCGAACGGCAATCTATCGATTGTCGCTGAATTAATTCTCTTTAGCCTCTTCCTCCACCTGTTCGTCCTGTCCGGACTCTACCGTTACCTCGTCACTCTCGTCTTCGCTTTCATCCTGCTCGTTTTCAGCCTCGGCCACCTGCTCTTGATCCTTACCGGGATCGCTTTCGTCATCCGTCCCGGCAGCCTCGGCCACCTGCTCTTGATCCTTACCGGGATCGCTCTCGTCATCCGTCCCGGCAGCCTCGGCCACCTGCTCTTGATCCTTACCCTGATCGCTTTCGTCATCCGCCCCGGCAGCCTCGGCCACCTGCTCTTGATCCTTACCCTGATCGCTCTCGTCATCCGCCCCGGCAGCCTCTTCTTCCTGCTCGCCGCTGTCCTGTCCGGGCAGTTCCTCTTCGGCCCCGTCACCACCGTCCTGATCCCCGGCGGCCTTCTCTTCGCGGACATCTTCAGCGGCTTCATCGGCCTGGTCATCGCCGCCGTCGCCGTCCTCATCGGCCACGGCCTGTTCGGCGGCATCCAACTCCGCCTGCTCGGCTTCTTTCTTCTCTTTGAGTTCCTTCATCTTGTCCTTGGCGTACTTCTTGGCCTGGGCCATGTCCTTGACCGTCAGGACAATCCGGTGGTTGTCCGGATCGACCTCGATCACCTTCAGTTCCAGATCGTCGCCGACCTTGTATACCTCGGCCGGGTTGTTTACAGCGCCGCGCACACCGAGCTGGCTGATCGGCACGAAACCCTCGACATCCTCACCCAGGTCCACGACCACGCCCTTTTCCAGCAGACGGACAATCTGGCACTCGACCTCGGCACCGACCGGGAATTTTTCCGGCAGGTTGTCCCACGGGTTCTCCTGGAGCTGCTTGATTCCCAGGCTGATCCGCTTATTGTCGACATCCATGTTGAGCACGACCACCTGGACCTTGTCACCCTTCTTGACCACTTCGCTGGGGTGATGGATCCGCTTGGTCCACGACATATCGCTGATATGCACCAGCCCGTCGATACCCTCCTCGATCTCGACGAACGCACCGTAGCTGGTCAGGTTGCGCACCCGGCCCTCGATCATGGTGCCGACCGGATATTTGTTGCTGATCGTGTCCCACGGGTCCTGCTCGAGTTGCTTGATCCCGAGAGAGATTTTCTCTTCATCGGGATTGATATTCAGCACCATCGTTTCGACCGTATCGCCGATCGCCACTACCTTTGAGGGGTGACGGATATGGCGAGTCCAGCTCATTTCGCTGATATGCACCAAGCCCTCGATACCCTTTTCCAGTTCGACAAAAGCGCCGTAGTTGGTGATCGAGACCACCTTGCCGCGCACTTTTGAACCGACCAGGTACTTCTCCTCGGCGTTCTCCCACGGGTACGGGGTTAGCTGCTTGTGTCCCAGGCTGATCCGGCCGCTCTTGAAATCGAGGTCCAAGATCTTGATCTGAATTTTTTCGCCCAGGGCGACCAGCTCGCTGGGATGGGACACGCGGCCCCATGACATGTCGGTGATATGCAGCAGGCCGTCCACGCCGCCGAGATCGATAAACGCGCCGAAATCGGTGATATTCTTGACCTGTCCCTCGCGGGTCTGGTTTACTTCCAGTTCCTGGAGCAGTTTCTCTTTCTTCTTCTCGCGCTCGCCTTCCAGGATAACACGGCGGCTGATGACGATATTGCGACGGCGCTTGTTGATCTTGATGATCTTGAACTTGAAGCTCTGGCCGATCAGCTCGTCCATGTTGGGGATGCGTCGCAGGGCGATCTGGCTGCCAGGCAGGAACGCATCGACACCCAGCAGGTCCACGACCACGCCACCCTTGATCCGGCGGGAGATCGTACCCTCGATAAGGTCGTCGCTCTCGTGAGCCTTGCGGATATGGTCCCAGACACGCAGAAAATCCGCTTTCTTCTTCGACAGGACAACTACGCCGTCCTCGTCCTCAAGGCTTTCGAGGAAGACTTCCACCTCGTCGCCGACACTTATTTCTTCCTGATTCTTGAACTCGTCTTTGGAGATAGAGCCCTCGCTTTTGAAGCCGATATCGAGTACTACATTGGACTCGTTGATCCGCAGCACCTTGCCCTTGATCAACTCGCCTTCCTCGATACTGGTCAGCGTGGACTCGTACATGGCCATCATCTGATCGTACTCTTCCTTGCCGTACTCGACTCCCTCGTCCTGCAGTGCCCAGTATTCCTCGTCGTCGTAATCGGGCTCTGCCGCTTTCGGCTCCTCGCTGGCCACGGCCACGGCGGCGGTGTCTTCCTCGGCGGCGGTCTCTTCAACTGCCGCCTCTACCTGAGCTGGCTCCTGCTGTTCTGTTTCGGTGTTTTCGGCTGCGGCGTCGGCCGCCTGAGTCTGCTCAGCGGACTGATCCTGCGCCTGCTCGTCCTGCTGAGATTGAGGGTTCTTGTTTTCCTGTTCAGTCATGGATTATTCCGGACCTCGTTAAAAAGTATAGAGTTGGAAACATTCGCCCCTTGTTGCCGGGCGATAGAGAAAGGATTTAATCATAAGGAGTAACTATCGGTTTGTCAATACTTTCTGAGAGGGAGCAGCGGAAAATACTCTATCGTTGCGGATTGCCGGAAACGAACTCCTCGGGATAGTGGCTGCGGGCGAGCTCGGCGATCCTATCCATCACAAGTTCGGCTATCTGCAACTGTCCGCGCGGCCCTTCCTCGAAAGCCGCGTAGTCCTCCGGGCCAATCGGCTCGCCGTAGTAAACCCTCATCGGACGGCGGCGCAGGAAGGCATCCTTGAGACGGCCGGTGCCGACCATGAACGTGGGGATGATTGTCGCCTGGGTTTCCTGGGCCAGCATCCCCACCCCGAATTTCGGCTTGCCCAGCTCGGCGCCCTCGGCGCGGCGGGTACCTTGGGGAAACATGATCAGCACGCCGTCCTCTTTCAGGATTCGTTTCAGGTTTTCCATCGCTTTCCAGTCCATCCCGCCCCGCCGTACGGGCACCGAGTGGAAGTACCGGATCAGGCCGCCGTAGAACGGGTTGGCGAACAGCTCTGTCTTGGCCATGAAATAGATCGGCCTGGACACGGCGGCTCCCACCGTGGGCGGGTCGAAATAGCTGCAATGGTTTGAAGCGATTATCAGCGGCCCAGCGGACGGAATATTCCCGCGCCCCTCGTACCTGTAGCCGAAAGCCAGGCGAAAAACAACTCGCACCAGCCACTTGCTGAAACTGTAGATAATATTATTAAGCTTTTTGCCTGGCATTTTCCCGGCCTCCCGGATAGATTCCGCCAGAGGAACGGGGCCCGCCCCGCCTCGCGAAAGACAACCGATCGACGAGCGTATAAAATACCTGCAAACAGGCCATTTGGCAACCGGCGGTATGGTTTACCGGCATGAGCGGAAAAAACAGAGAAAACGTCCTGATGTTCCTTGCCCCCCTGTGCGGCGGATTGCTCCTGCTGTTCAGTTTTCCCCCCCTCGAGTTGTACGTCACACCCTTTATCGCACTGGTTCCCCTGCTGTATCTCATCGACCGGGCGCGGACACACAGGCGGGCCGCGGCGGGCACCATGCTGTTCGGGATGGTTTTTATGCTGGGACTGCTGTACTGGATGACCCTGTACACAAAAGCGGGCTATATCCTGAGCGTGCTGATCATGAGCAGTGTGATGACACTCGTTTCAATCAGCGTCCGCAGCCTGAGAGACAGGCTGGGAATCCCGTTCACAGTCGGGTTTCCGCTGGTCTGGACCGCGGTCAGCTACCTTCACGCCCACGGCGATGTCGCTTTTCCCTGGGGCCAGCTCTCCTACACCCTGACCTACACCCCGGTCTGGCTGCAGATCGCCTCGGTGACCGGTCCCTACGGTGTCACCATGTGGCTGGCGGGAATAAACGCGGTTGTTTACAGCATTGTCGCCGGCAGTGCGGATCGAAAGAAAATGATTGGTGCGCTTGCTATCCTGCTGGCCGTTCCGCTGGCTTTCGGGCTGGCGCGCTACGGGATGCAGGCTTCAGCCGAAAGCGAGGCCGGCGAACTACGGGTGGCGTTTATCCAGCCCAGCATCCCCCAGGAGATCAAGTGGGCGCCGGAGATGCGCGACAGCACGTTTTTGATCCTGCGCAACCTGAGCCTGGAGCAGAAAAGCGAATCCCCCCAATTGATTGTCTGGCCCGAGGCGGCCACGCCGGCCCACCTGAGGATCGAGCTCAAGTACCAGCAGTTCGTGAGCGACGTGGCCCGGCAGCTCGACGCCTACCTCATCACCGGCTCCCCCGAATACCGCTACGACTCGCTGGCTCAGAAATACCGCTCCTACAACTCCGCGTTCAGCTTTTCTCCCGGCGGACGCTTTCTGCAGGGCTACGACAAAATCCATCTGGTTCCGATCAGCGAGCGGTTTCCCTACGAGGACGTGTTCACGTTCCTGCAGGAAATCGACGTTGGCGGGTCGCATTTTGTGCCGGGCGAGAATTTTACTGTGTTCGAGATGGAGCGGGAACAGGAGCGGTTCGGGGTGCTGATCTGTTTCGAGTCGATCTTCCCGGAGCTGTCGCGGCGGTTCGTGGCCGAGGGCGCCACGTTTCTGGTCAATGTCACCAACGACGCCTGGTTCGAGCGCACTACGGCCGCCTACCAGCACAGCTCGTTCCTGGTGCTGAGGGCTATCGAGCAGGGGCGGGATATCGTGCGCTCGGCCAACACGGGGGTCAGCGCGTTCTACGACCGGCTGGGGCGACGGCGCGGGGCCACGAAACTGTTCGAGCGCACGGCGGCTGTGGACACGATCCATACCTACACCAACCACACGCTCTACTACCATCTCGGCGACTGGCCGGCGCATATCGCCTGGGTGGGGACATTGCTGCTGCTTGCTATCTCCTGGAGCCGCGGCAAAAAAAGAAAAGAATGATAAACATGGACGGGATTTACTGTAATTCAGTTTAGTTGCGTTTGCTCTCCGACACCATCTCTTGAAATCCTCCGCTGTCAGCCCGTCATCAGTATATCACTGTTAAACCAGGAAATTTATGAATCTATTCCTAATACGAGTGCATTTGACAGATTGAGAATAGTTTCTTAAATTTAAATTCAACCAGCGCCATTGTCGAGCACAGTTTGCCGGGAGAATCTCCAATGACGGAAATCAATGCAACGGAAGTAAATGAAAATGGGGACAGTCCGGAAAATGCATACCCCAAAACAGGACTAGTCATTGTTGGAATTCTGCAGGTTTTATTGGGCGGTCTCGCTGTGCTTGTTGCGCCGATGATGATAATCGGCATGGTTGTGGAAAAAGCTCATCCTGAGGCCTCCGGGCCGACGCCGAGTGCTGTGATGATGATACCCGGAATAATTATCTATTTGGGAATCGGCACCTGGCTTATCTGGATGGGAATCGGTTCGATCAAAGCCCGGCGGTGGGCAAGATCCCTGATCCTTGTTTCTTCATGGCTCGGGCTTATTACAGGATTGGGTGGATTAATCTACATGTCTTTGATGGTGCCCGACATGTCAAGCGAAATGGCAAAAGGCAAGGAAATTACTCCGGCAATGGCTGCCGTCATGAAGTGGGCAATGATTGGATTCATGGCCTCGGTCGGCGTAATTATACCGGGTGTACTGATTCTTTTCTATTCAAGAAAAAAGGTGAAGGACACATTTGAGCACAGAGACCCCCGGATTATCTGGACAGACAAATGCCCGCTACCCATTCTATTTCTAAGCGGTTTGTGCGTAGTCGGGGCGCTATCAATGCTTAACCTCGGTTTCAACAATTGGATAATGCCTTTCTTCGGCACCATTTTAACCGGCATGGCGGGTGCGACGGTAGGAATGGTGACCATGTTGCTGCTTGGCTACGCAGCCTGGGGAATATATAAACTCAACATCAAAGCGTGGTGGCTAGCTGCCTGGATCACCATTGCCGGTGCGCTTTCGATGGCAATAACGTTTTCGCAGGTTAGCCTGCTGGAGTTTTTTGACAAGACGGGTTTGCCTGAACAGCAGCTGGAAATGCTAAAACAGGCAATTACTAAAAATGAGGTGGCTATCGAGATATTATTTGTTGTACAATTGATAGTATATTTCAGTTTTCTACTCTATATGAAAAGATATTTTAACGCGCAAAGCAGCCGGGAACTGCACACTTAAGCTAAGACTTTCCGCTCAGCCATTCCCATGAAAAGGAGATAACGAAAAGACCGCCGGAGAAGGATGTAGACTCCGGCGGCCGACGTGTCGCATCTTACGATTTTTCCGCAGCAATCAGGCGCGGCGGCGGCAGGCCTTGCAGCGGCCGTAGATATCCAGCTTGTGGTTGGCAATTTCGAAATTGTGCTCCTTGGCCACCCGTAGCTGGAGGTCCTCGATAGTGTTGTTCTTGAATTCCTCCACCCGGCCGCAACTGGTGCAGATCAGGTGATCGTGGTGCTGATCCAGGCGCACGGCCTCGAATCGTTTGAAGCGTTTGCCGAAACGGTGCTGAACCACCAGATCGCTCTTGATCAGCACGTCGAGAGTACGGTAGATCGAGGCAATCGAGGCCGAGATTTTTTTCTGCCGCAGCAGGTTCTGGATATCCTCGACACTGAGGTGGCCCGGAGTGTTGAAAATGATTTCCGCGATTCGTTTGCGCTGCCGGGTAACCAGGTACCCGTTCTCGCGCAGGAATCTTATGAATTGATCAGTAAGGTCTTCCGGCATTTCTCCTCCAGAGGTATTTGTTAAGCGGTTGATCCTGTTCGTTTATCTGACGCCAATCATATATTTCAGTTCAAGCGCGGACCGGCGTACGTCTTCAGCCCAGCCCTCCCCCTCGCCCGCGTAGATCACTCCGCGGCTTGAGTTGACCACCACGCCCGGCCCGTCTCCCTCGACTTCCGCTGCTGCTACAGATTCAATCGCCCCTCCCTGCGCACCGATGCCGGGCAGCAGGAACGGGAGGTTCCCGGCGAGGCTTCTCACCTCTCCGACCGTCTCCGGATGGGTGGCTCCCACAACCAGCCCGAGCCGCCCCGCCCCATCGTCCCATTCCACCGCCTTGCGGGCAACGCGGGCATAAAGCTGATCTCCGTCAGGATACAACTGGAAATCGCGGCTGCCCTCGTTGCTGGTCAGGCAGAGCAGGAATATTCCCTTGCCCTCGCAGGCCATGAACGGCTCAACCGCATCGAAGCCCATGTAGGGATTCAGAGTCACCGCATCCGCGTTCATATCCTCGAACACCGCGGCCGCATAACGGGCCGCCGTGTTACCGATATCTCCCCGCTTGACATCGAGGATCACCGGGACGCGTCCAGCGATATATTCTATCGTTTTCCTGAGCGCAACGGTTCCCTGTTCGCCCAGCGCTTCGTAGAAAGCCGCATTGGGTTTGTAGGCGCAGACAAGATCAAGCGTGGCGTCGATAACATCGCGGTTGAACTCGTAAACGAGATCGTTCCGGTCTTTGAGTTTCCCGGGGAACTTTCGCGGATCGGCATCCAGTCCAACACACAGGCGGCTGGCGTTCTTTTCCTGGAGTTTTGCGATTCGCGACCAGCAGTGTCCCACTAAACTTCCCCTCCCGGATACTCACAACCAGAGTCAGGTGAATTTGAAGGCCAGCCCGCGATACCAGTCGCCGACAACCCGATTGAGAACAAGAAATACAATCATTGCTTCGGATACCAATACATATCTACACAGATTGAGAATAATTGTCAACACTATTTTACATTTTTTTCAATCTCGCCGCCAGACGGGTATGGCGCAGCTGGACACGCGTATTTGATACAGCTCTTTTTACAGCCGAAGGATCACCGATCAATACCACCAGGTTTTTGCCCCTGGAGATCGCCGTGTAGAGCAAGTTGCGCTGCAGCATCACCCGGTGCTCCGGCAGAAGGATAATCAGCACCGCCGGGTATTCGCTGCCCTGGCTCTTATGGACCGTTACGGCGTATTCCATATTGAGGTCGTCGAGTTCCATCCCCTCGTATGCCACCAGTCGGCCGTCGTAATCCACCAGCACGGTCTGGCTTTCACTCTCGGCGGAGACTATCCGGCCCACGTCGCCGTTGAACACGTCCTTCTCGTAGTCGTTGCGCACCTGCATCACCCTGTCGCCGACTCTGAACCCGCCGCCGGTAAAAGTGATTTTGGCGCCGGCTGGATTGAGCTCCGCCTGGAGCGCCCGGTTGAGCTCACGGGTGCCGCACTCGCCGCGGTTCATCGGGGTAATCACCTGCAGTTGGCTGGCGGGATCGATCCCGAACCTGGCGGCCAGGCGCTCGCCGGCCAATTTGACCAGCATCTCACGGGCTTTCAGCGGATCGCGCTGGTTAACGATGAAGAAATCGTTCTCGCCGGGAGACAATCCGCTGTCCGACTCCTGATCCTCCAGCGGCGGTGCGCCCTCGGGCATCTGCCCCTGGCGGACACGGTGGGCGTTCTGCACGATCCGGCTCCTGCCCGCCTGCCTGAATATTTCCTCGAGCCTGAAGGTGGGTATCTTCCCGCTGCCGATCAGGTCGGCCAGGACGCGGCCGGGTCCTATCGACGGCAACTGGTCGGAATCGCCCATCAGCACCAGTACCGCGCCATCAGGCAAGGCTTCCAGCAGGCTGGCCATCAGCTTGATATCCACCATCGATACTTCGTCGATCACAAACAGATCGCCCTTAAGTCTGCGCTGCTGGTTATGCAGGAAAGAGCCCTCGCTGAAACTCCAGCCCAGCATGCGGTGAATGGTGGAGGCCGCGCTGCCGGTGGCTTCGCTCATTCTCTTGGCCGCACGGCCGGTGGGAGCGGCCAGGACGGCAGTGATCCCCAACTGATCGGCCAGTGCAACCAGCGCGGCCACCAGGGTGGTCTTGCCGGTGCCGGGACCGCCGGTAATAATGCAGACGCGCTCGCCGAAGGCCCCGTCGATTGCCCGGCGCTGATTGGCGCTCAACTTCAGTCTGCGCGATCGCTCGAATTTCGCGATCGTATCCAAGCCTGAACAACCTGACGGATGGCTGTTATCCAGATCCAGCCCGGTCTGCTCCATCAATCGTTTCAGGTTGTCGGCGACAGTTATTTCCGCCCAGTGACACTCGGAGGTATAGACATGAGTCCCGTCATCGCCGTTTTCCAGCTCCAGCCGTCCCAGATCGGCGAGCCTGTTCAGCACCTCCTCCAGCATGCCGGCATCGACTTCAAGGAGCTCCGACGCCCTGCGAAGAAAGAGTTTCAAGGGCAGGCTGGTGTGGCCCCGGTCCGCGGCCAGTTCGCCGGTGTAGACCAGGCCGCTTTCGAGCCGCGCGGGGTTGTCCGGGGCAAAGCCGAGGCTGCGGGCTATCCGGTCGGCGGTGGCGAACCCTATCCCGCGCACCTCGCGGGCCAGAGCGTAGGGGTCGCGGCTGACCGCTTCCACGCCGCGATCCCTGTACCGTCGGAAGATCCTCGCGGCGAGCGCCCCGCCGATCCCATGGCCCTGCAGGAAGATCATCAACCGACGGATTTCCCGCTGCTCGCCCCAGGCCTCCTTGATCCGGGCGACTTTCTTTTTGCCCAGGCCCGGTACGGTTTTCAGCAGCTCGGTGCGGTTTTCGATCACTTCCAGGGTCTCCCGCCCGAACGCCGCAACAATCCGCTCGGCGATAACCGGACCGATACCCTTGATCAGTCCGCTGCCCAGGTAGCGCTCGATTCCCTGCTCCGTGTCCGGATTGACGAACTCGAAAGAATCGACCTGGAACTGCCTGCCGAAACGGGGGTGCTGCTTCCACTCACCGCACAGCCGGAGCGTCTCTCCCTCGTTCACTCCCGAGAGGTGCCCTACAATCGTTACCGGCGCACTATCGGCTTCGCTGTGCAGGCGAGCGATAGTATAGCCGTTCTCCTCGTTGCGGAACGTGATCGTTTCCAGGTAGCCGCTGATAGTATCGGACAATTCAGCTTCGCCGGATAAAGGGCTGTGAGTCACTGACTGGTATCAAGCAAATATAACTGCTTAGCCCGCTCAGGCCACCGCAAATAAAAAAGCCACGGGATTTCCCGCGGCGCATAAAATGAATCGTTTGTCCGTGCAGGCAGGTTTTACTCTGCCCTGGATTGTTTCCCGGGTATTTCTCCGTGCAGCATGGCCAGTTTCTCGGTGGTGTCCCTGAGTTTTTTCACCAGGTGCAGCAGCAGGTTTTTCATCCCGGGGGTCATCTTGCCCAGGTAGCGGTCGAAATCCTCACGGTCGGTGATTGCTACAGTAGTGTCCTCGGCAGCCCGTACTGTGGCGCTGTGAATACTGTGCTCGGGATCCAGCAGGCTCATCTCGCCGAAAAAATCGCCGGGACCCAGTTGCGCCACGAGCACCTGTTCTTTCTGCTTTCCGTGCTTGAACACATCGACCTTGCCCTGACAGATAACGTACAGGGAACTGGCGAAATGGCCCTCGCTGATAATGGTCTCTCCGCTGTGGAAAACTTTTTCGACAGCACTCATGCAGCGCGCTCTCCCCCCGCACGGGTTTTAATATTGGTTACCATCCTGCACATACGGCCAAATCGATAATAATTATAATTTTTCAATTTTGCAATGAGGATGAGAATTTTTTCAACGGCAAAAAAACCTGCGGGATTTCCCGCAGTTTTGCACTTAAGTTTTTTTCAGCCATCGCATCGGCCCCTGGATAGCGATTACCCGCCAGGTGGCTTGGCGGGACACCGACCTGTCAGAGACTTGGTCCTCCTCCGCGTTGCGTAACAGCCATACCTATCTCTCCGGGAGGTTCATTCGCTGCAGCAGATCTTTGAAGCGTGGATCGTCCCATAGAGGCTCGAACTGCGGAAGCACCCTGACCCAGGGGATCGCGAAGTAAGGCGGCTCATAAGCCAGCCAGCGGAATGCCTCATCTTTTTCCCCCAGGGCTGTGTACAATATGGCCAGGCCCCAAGCTCTCCCTGGTGTGGCTTCCTTTTCTTCCAATTCAGCCAGTATCTTCCGCGCCTCATCCTGCCTGCCGGCCAGCGCATAGGTACGCCCAAGATCCCCCGAAATGCCGACCTTTTGGTATGCCGCGATGGCCTCCTCATACATACCCGCGTCCGCTAAAACATCTCCCAAGACGCGCAACGCAGTCCTGTGATCGGGATTCAATTCGAGCACCTTCTGGATTTCTGCTATCGCCTTCTCATAATCGCCGCCTATCCTGTACAGCCCTCCCAGCCAGATCGTGTGATGGGGCGTTAGCGGATCCAGCTCCTGGGCCCGTTTATGTTCTACGATGGCTTCATCCAGGCGCCCGAACAGAGCGAGATACCAAGCATAGTGGTAGTGATTCATGGCCAGATTGGAATTTAGTTCATCGGCACGCAGGAAAGCCTGCTCCGCGCCCTCCCAGTCCCATTCGTAGTAGGCCTTGACTTCAGCTAAAGCGGAGTGTCCCTCGGCCAGCGTTTCATCCAGCCTTAATGCCGTTAGTGCTGCTGCCCGGGCCCTTGGCCAGACATCCGGTGTAGCCGCATTGCTATGACCGATAGTGACGTAACCGAGTGCCAGCCCCGCATACGCCAAGGGATCCGCCGGGTCATTTTCAATTGCCTGGTTGAAATAGGCAAGGCCTTTTTTGGTTTCAAACTTGTTCAAGTAGAACATCCCCTTAAGGTAAGCCTCGTAGGTCTCGGGATTGACCTGGCGGGCGCTGTCCAACCGGGCCTCCTGTTCCGGGGTCAGCGCGGCTTTGATCTCGCCTGCGACGGCCCGGACCACATCACTGTGCAGGGCCAGCACATTTTCCAGCTTGCGATCAAATACCTCCGCCCATAGATGCCGGTCAGCGGCCGCTTCGATGAGCTGGACGTTGACGCGCACGTCATCTCCGGCGCGTAGCACGGAACCCTCTATCAGGGCGTGCGCCTGCAGCTCGCTTGCGATCTCCCGGAGCGGTTTGTCCGACCCTTTGTATCTCATGACTGACTGCCGGGAAATGACGGTCATCCCCCCTATCTTGGCCAGCTCGGTGAGTAGTGCATCATGGATACCGTCAACAAAGTATTCCTGGTCCGGGTCGTTCATCAGGTTAGCAAAGGGCAGCACGGCGAGGCGGGTGATCTGCCCTGGCCTGATGGAGGGCACTCGCTGGCTCGTCCACCACCAGACTCCTCCCGCCGCGATGAGCAGAACAAGCATCCCCGCCAGGACCAAGCGGGCACTCGATGGCTTGCGGAGAGCCAGGCGCGTCCGCCGCAGGAACCCGGCTTTCTTCTCCCAGGGCAGGACGAGGCGGTAGACCGTCACCGGCTTCTTGATGCCCTTCAGCTCCTTTTCGCCCAGCAGTTCCAGGGGCAGATCAAGCTTGTTTTCGATCTGGCGAGCAACATCTTCCGACACGCAGATACCACCCGGCTGGGCCAGGGGCTCGATCCGCGAGGCGATATTGACACCGTCACCCAGGATGTCCCCTTCCTTGATCACCACGTCTCCCACGTGCAGACCGATGCGGACTTGTATACACCGCTCAGGCGCTACCACGGAAGTGTGGGCCTTCATGGTCTTCTGGATGTCAATGGCGCAGCGGGCCGCCTCCACCGCGCTGGCAAACTCCACCAGGAAGGCGTCGCCGATGGTCTTGATCTCGGTGCCGTTGTACTGGGCAAAATGGGGCCGGAGCAGCTGCCGGTGTTCCTCCAACAGCTCCAGGGCCAGGGCTTCATCCCGCTGGGACAGGGCGCTGTACCCTACCAGGTCGGTGAACATGATCGCTGATAATTTGCGCTGCTCTGTCATTTGAACCAGCTCATCAGACAAGAACTGTGGAGCAAGGGGTGACTTACTTCAAAAGGAGAAATTCGTGCCTGTTATCTTTCGATGCATGAGATGCCCAATCGATGTGCCGTGCTGTAGATCTGTGTGCACTACTCCCAAACTATAATAGAGGTTTACTGGAAGTTTGTCAAATTAGAAGTCTGCGAGGAGAATCCGGGTTAAAAAGGCTAAATATCTAAGGAGCAGATAACTTAGCGCCCCAGTCTGCATTGGTGGGCCTGAAACCTGAGCATCACTTCCCGCCCGGTTTCCACCGACTCGTAGATCGCGTTAATCAACTCCAGCGACTTACGGCCCTCGAGTCCATGCACCAGGCCGCTAGTGTTGGATTTGATGGAATGGACCACATTTTCCAGAAACAGTTTGTGGCCGAAACCGTAAACATCCGGAGGGTTCTGGTTATATTTCGTTCTGATCAAGTCATCCTGCTCATCCTCGTCAGCGAAATTCCAGGTCCTGATTTCATTTACCGCAAACCCGCCGATTTCGACAGAGCCGTTTTCGCCGAGGATCGAAATCGAGCCCTCGAGGTCCCTGGGCCTGGTTGCGGAGGTGGCCTCGATAATCCCCAGCGCTCCGCTGGCGAAACGCAGGACAGCCACACCGGTGTCCTCAACCTCGATATCTACCAGGCGGGTGGTGGTTTTGGCGAACACGCTTTCCACTTTTCCCATGCACCATTCCAGCAGGTCAATATGGTGACTGGCCTGATTGGTCAACACTCCGCCATCCATCGCCCAGGTGCCGCGCCAGGGGTCCATGTCGTAATATTCCTGCCGGCGGCACCACCTTACGCGGACAGTGCCGAGTACGAGTTTCCCGAACCGGCCGGCGTCGAGCGCTTTTTTCAATTGCTGGACTGCGAGATTGTACCGGTTCTGCTTGACCACGAACAGTTTCTTGCCGGCCCGGTCGCAGGCCTCGATCATGCTGTCGGCCTGCTCCAGGGTCAGGGCCATCGGTTTTTCAACCACGATATGGCAGCCATAGCCCACGATATCCAGGACGTGCTTGGCGTGCAGACCGCTGGGAGTCAGAACATGGACCAGGTCCGGTTTTTCCCGGTCCAGCATCCGGTGGTAATCCGTATAGAAAGGGATCTCAAGAGGTTCCGCGCATTCCCGCGCGCGCTGCTCGATAATGTCGCAGACAGCGCAAAGCCGGGTATCCTCGATGGCTTCTAAGACGGCGACATGCTTCCTGCTGATCCGGCCGCAACCGATCAGGGCGACTTTCAGCATAGATTTTTTATCCTCGTCCAGTTCGTGAAACCTGAATGATCTAAATTCGTATCACGATTCATGCCAGACTCCAGTTGTCCTGTTCGTTATTTTTGGGTCAGCTCGCTGTAAATCTCCGCGTAGCGTAGGGTAAAGCGCTCGAGGGAAAAATTTTCGCGAGCTGTCGCCACACAGTTTTCGCGCATCCGGGCTTCATCGCGGCGAAGGCTGTCGCCCAGCTCCTGAATCGACAAACCGGCATCCAGTTCCGCGCCGATCCGGTACTTTTTCAGGATGGCCGCGATCGCTTTGTTGCGCGGGTGTGTAAGCACAGGCAACCCGACCGCGAGGTACTCGGCGAATTTGATTGGTAAAAATGTTTCGCCGGTCAAAAAATCAGCAATAACCAGCAGCGACCAGTCGGCGGCATTGAGATAAGCCGGCACCTCGGCTGCAGAGGCCTCCATCGCCTGCCAGCTTGCGCCCCGCTCCAAACCCGAAGCTGTTAATTCACGGGCAAGCGGTTCGACTCTTTTTTCGTCGGAACTGGTCAGAATCAGGAAGAAGCTGTCCCTGCCGAAACTAGCGAAGAACAATTTTACGCACTCGGCCATTCTGCCGGAGGGGTACCTCCCTCCCAGAGTTCCTGAGTACAGAAGTACTATTCTGTTTTCAAGCCCCAGTTCCCGCCTTTTGGCGTTGCGCAGGTCGCTGTCAGGGTGGAAAACCCCCGAATCGACGAAATTCGGAATCGTCTCCACCCGAACCTGACCGTGCTGTGCCCGGATCAAATCAGACATCGCCGGAGCGACTGCAATAACCCGGTCAGCGCGATTCAACATCCATCTTTCCACTCGCTTCCAGAACTTGAACGCAGAATCTTCCTTCTTCCAGATATTGTTGACTATCCCCTGTTCCGGCAGCAGGGAACGTACATCGAAAATCACTTTCACCCTGTTGACCGACAACCTGGAAGCAAGCAGCGCAACAAAAGTGGCGTAATAGTATCTGCAATGGACTATCTTCGCCCGCCTGACGAGAATCTGGTACCAGACAACCGGCAGGGTCAGCAAGCTGAAACAGAACAGGCCCGGCATCTTCATCGAGAAGAAGGCCGACGGGAACATGGTCCTCGACACGACCAGTTTGATTCCCGCACCTGCCAACTCCTCCCGCAGCTCGGCAAGTTCCCTGCGGTACACTTTGAAATTCGAATAAAGCCCGCGCCTGGTCAGCTCGATCCATGGCAGCAGAACCAGCAGCGTCAGCTCCAGGTGTTCACCCTTCCTGCGCTTAAGCCCGACCAGCAGCTTTTTAACCTGGTTTTCGAATATCGCGTTATTGAATACTTTTTCCAGGGCGATAAGGTAAATTACTCTGTTCAAAGACAATCGGCCCGTGGTGAAAGGTGGCAAGCGGCAAGTATTACACACACAGTCTTAGGTTGAGATGAATTCCTTGACAGCACGGCAAGTTTCCGCCACTTCCTCTTCGGTTATTTCGGCGCACAAGGGCAATGAAACCATCCGGTCCGCCGACTGCTCAGCCACGGGGAAATCCCCCCGGGAGTACCCTAGGGCCGAGAAAGCTTTCTGCAGATGCAGCGGGACCGGGTAATGGATAATCGCCTGGATTCCCTGTCCGGCGAGAAAATCTATCAACTCATCGCGGGCAGGGGACTCGACAACGAACACGTAAAAGACATGCCTCGAACCCGGCTGTTCGGCCGGCAGCTTTAATCCACTCCCTTCAAGCAATTCCCGGTACAGAGCGGCCCTTTTGCGGCGGGTTTCAGTCCATTTTTCCAGATGAGGCAGCTTGGCCCCCAGGACCGCGCCCGTGAAAGCATCCATCCTGTAATTGAATCCCACAAGCTCATGGCTGTATTTTTTGCTGGTTCCGTGGTTGCGCAACATCGCCATTTTTTCATGGAGACCCTTGTCATTTGTCACCACGCAGCCGGCGTCGCCCAACGCTCCCAGATTTTTACCGGGATAAAAACTGAACGCAGCCGCCTGCCCGAACGAACCCGCCCGCTTTCCATTAAGTTCCGCCCCATGGGCCTGGGCCGCGTCTTCGATTACGAGTAAATCATTTGACTCCGCAATCCGCTGAATGTCTTCCAGCGGAGCCATCGCGCCGTGGAGATGAACCGGGACCACGGCTCTGGTTTTCGAGGTTACCGCGCGCTCCAGCAGGGACGGTTCCATGAGATACGAATCCGGATCCACGTCCACGAACACCGGTTTCGCGCCGCAGTGGATGATTGCCTCCGCGGTGGCCGCGAACGTGTTAGGCACCGTGATCACTTCATCGCCCGGCCCGATACCGCAGGCATGCAAAGCCAGGTGCAGAGCGGTTGTCCCGTTCGAGGTGCCCAGACAGTGATTGACTCCCTGGTAAGAGGCGAACGCCTGCTCGAACTCGGCCACCTCCCTGCCGAGAATAAACCCGCTGCTTGCGATAATCCGCTCAAAAGCTGACAGGTATTCCTGTTTCAGTCTTTGATTCTGGCGGGAGAGATTCATGAATGGGATTTTCATCCGGCACCACGTCCTGCATGGTTATCGAGATTTTCCGGTACATCCTGGCGGTGAAAGCCGGCCGGCCGCTGCATTTTTTGGCACCGCGGGGCGCACGAGCGACCTCGGATCAGGAATGGCTTCAATTTAGATTCTCCGCCGATACATTGCAATGCTGATAGATTTCAGGGTTGGGTGAGACAGCTGGTGGCAGGCCGAAGCCGAGCAGCGGTCGGTATAAAACAGCAAAGCCCGTGTCTCCCGGAACCAAGGAAAACACGGGCTTCAGTAATGGTGGAGCAGATCGGGATCGAACCGACGACCTCAGCCTTGCGAAGGCTGCGCTCTCCCAACTGAGCTACTGCCCCGTCGAGCGCTGGATAAGTGCCGGGAAGATAGCTGATTCACATCCGGTTGTAAAGGCTTTCCTCGCCCGGAGTTCAGCGCCCGGCGTCCTGGCAGATTCTACTTGAGAATGGAGTCGGCGACCGGTATTTTGCGGCATTAACCCGTACCATTTCCCCTGCAAGGTTAAGGATACGATGACGAGAGTCGAGGTGGAATTCGACAGGCGGATGATGGAACTGGCGCTGGAGCAGGCCAGGTTGGCCGGCGTGCACGGGGAAATCCCGGTCGGCGCGGTTGTGACCCGTGACAATCAGGTTATCGGCAAAGGCTACAACCTCACCCGCAGAATGCAGGACGTGACCCTGCACGCGGAGATCGCCGCGATGCGCCAGGCCGCATACCGGCTGGGGCACTGGTATATGAACGACTGCTCAGTCTACGTCACGGTTGAACCGTGCACCCAGTGCGCCGGCTCGCTGCTGCTGGCCAGAATGGGCCGTCTGGTCTACGGAGCGGCCGAACCGAAATTCGGCGCCTGCGGCAGCGTGAATAACCTGGTCGAGGATTCGAGGCTGAATCACCAGGTCCTGGTTGTGCGGGGCGTTCTCGAAACTGAATGCTCCGAGCTGATGAAAACGTTCTTCAACGACCTCCGTGCGCCCTGACTTTTGCACCGAACCCCGATGTTTTCTCGTTTTTCGCCGCTTGCAGACTTCTTACCTGCATCGTCTCCCGATCACCTCACGGGCAAATACGCATCGGCCCAGTCCAGGTAGCGATCCCAATCATAACCGGTTACATCGTGACGGCCGGAGCGGATATGGTAGCCCAGCCTGCCGGTAACCGGCTGGTTGACCGCCGGCATCCGCTGGACAGCGATACCCTCGCCGGTAAGCAGCCGGTAAACCGGTGCTGCGTGTTTCAACGCCAGGAACTCCCCGCGCGGGTCCGCCCAGCGGTCTTCCTCTGCGCTGGCGACATAGACCGGCCGCGGTGCGATCAGCGCCAGCAGCATGTGCTGGTCCACCGGCAGTTGGGCCTCCCTGCCGTTGTATTGCTTGAAATTGTCGCAGAACCAATGCGGGAACGAGGTGTTGATCACCTCGACAGTTTCACCGAACGCCCGTCGTGACAACGCCGCGCCGCCGCATCCCGAGTTGTTGGAGATCACCATCGCGAACCGTTCGTCCCGCGCGCCCGCCCACAGCGAGGTCTTGCCCAGCCGGGAATGTCCCAGCACCACCACCCTCTCCCCGTCGACCGCTCCATCTGTTTCGAGAAAGTCCAGAATCCGGCTCAATCCCCAGGCCCATGCGCCGATACTGCCCCATGCGTCCGCCGGACGCTCCTGTTCTGAGAACAGGGCGTGAACGCCGTTGTTGAACCCGTCGTCGTAGTCCGGGTCGATATCGCCGTAGTAGGCGGTGGCGAGTGCGTAGCCCCGTTTGAGGACCGTCTCGATCTCCCAGCGGGAGGACGACGTCCCCCGGGAATCTTCTGTCGCGCGGTTGTCCGCATCGCCGTTGCCGCGCGGCCTCATCCAGTTGGCGTTAAGGATAATCTCCGGGTCGGTGCCGACAGTATGGTTGCCCCGGAAATTCAGGCCGAGGAACGCCGGCACAGGCCCGCGCCTGTTTTTCGGGATATAGAGCAGGACTCCGATCACCAGCTCTTTTCCGTCCCGGCGCAGGGTGATTTCCACCTGTCTCCGTTCGGCAGTTCCCTGGTATGCCTCGCCGCTTTCCACTGTCCGGCAGCCGGCCTCACCGGTGCGGGCCGGAGCGATCCCGTAAACCTGCTCCCGGAACAGCTTCAAGATCTCCGGACGGCGCTGTTCCGTCCAGCCGGCCTCATCGGTAACTTTAGTTCCGTCAAGAGATACCAGCGGATCGGGCAGAGTGTACTCCGGCACTTTGGCTTCATCGTAGTTGGTCTCGCGCTCCTGGGCAAACAGGATGACAGGGCCTGTAAACGCTGACAGCAGCAGCGACACAGATACTGTAACGAGAAGATTTTTCATCAGGTTTCCTCCTGGCTGGTAAGAGATACTTTCATCTATTCGCGGGAGTTATAATATGGTAGCACCGAACAGATCGCAATTCAAGGCAGGAATCAGGCGGCAAAACAAAAACGCCGCACTTCCCAGCATCGAGAAATACGGCGCTCGTTTATGGTACCCCTGACTGGAATCGAACCATAATAATTCAAGCTAAAAGCCAGCACGACCCCTGCAAGATTTTCCACCGAGCAATAAAAAGCCGGGGATTTGGTAAAATTATACAAACGGATTCGGTCGTCCGGGCCAGTTTATATATTGGCGACCCCTTTCAGTTACCTCCATCATATCCCCTTTTATTGAAATAAGTCCTGATCTTTCCAGGGCATTCAGCACAGCCTTTCTTTCGTCTAAATTCTGTATTGTAGGCCCCCACCCTGCATGGTATTGTTTCATAGAAACGGGCTCAGTATAAACTACCAGCCAAGTAAGAACCAATTGTGTTGTATGAACCAGAAAAAGATTTAAATATCTAAATTCCCAATAAATCGCATGTGTTCGTAATTGTTCAATTACCCCCACAAGTCTTTCTTGCTCATCAGGCTTCAGGGTCATTTTCCCAGAATCAGCCTGGGGAGGCTCTGGCTTATCTTCCGGTCTATTTTTCTCAGCCTCCAGCAATTCTCTTTGCGTCTCGAATTCCAACTCGCTGCCTACGGCCTTTGCTTTTTTTATTCGTACCAACAAGCACTTGAGTTCATTCCTAAAAATAAATATAAATAATAAGACTATTGCACCGATCACCATTTGCGGAGACAGGAACAGTTTTAAATATTCAAGTAGGAGCTCATAACTCATGCCTTCCTCCCTCAGGCACAGAAAATCAGGGGATTTTGGCCCCGGCAGGCATTAACATCTCAAATAATTTAATAGCGCCACAAGAGCAAGAAAAAAAGTGGAACCTCCTCCAATAATCACAGCTGCACTAACCCATGCACTTAAGGTAATTCTATGCCTTGTTAACACTTCCTTTCCTGCAAAATATAATTTTCCATCTTCGCGTATTTCTATTATAGCATCAGAAAGCACATCTCCATCTTCAGCACCAGAAATCACGTTTTCATCAGCATCTATGCCCATAAGCCTTATAGGGTACTTAATATCATCCATGCATTCCTCCCCCGAAGATATGAACCGACATTCACCATTTTTACCACCTTACGGCGACCGAGGTAAAGAACCTAATGATATCGCGGTTCGGCAGGAGCTTTATCGGTATCAAACTCGCTAAGCCACCCCGTTTTGCCATTGTAGGTAACTTTATACCAAATCACGTTCCACGCTGGCAAACGGATTGTCGTCTTAGACTGGACCTCAAGCTTTGTGCCGGTTGGAATGCGAAGAAGCTCCTGCCCTTGGCCGCAGTTGGGTTGAGGGCAAAGCCTTGCCCTGTTATCCACAGTTACTATTGTAATTGTATCAACGGAAGCGGCAGGGGCTGTTTGGGTTTGAGCTTGCTCAACCGGGGCGGGCGGGTTATCGCGATTCACGACCATAAAAAGGGCAATCAAAGCTACTACTACTGCAATGACAAAACATCCCGTGCCTGTGCTGATCTGGGTTGGTTTTCCCATCGGGCTTCCCCGTGATAACCAGATACTCAAATGGAATAATAACTACCATTTAACCTATAATTTTATCAGTGGATATGTCAATATTTATGGCGTTTTCCAGGCGAGTGGAATAACGCCACCCCAAGGTGCCATTAGGGTGCCATTTCGTGGAATAACGGCGGCACCCTTTCACCTCGCGTCCTAGGTATGTCCGACTACTCATATCATTTTTTACCCGATTCCATCCGATTTTATCCGACTTGGCTAAAATTTTCAGACAAAACATAAACGCCGCGAACCCTTTGATATCAAGGACTCGCGGCGCTTTGCGTATGGTACCCCTGACTGGAATCGAACCAGCGCACCCGGAACCGGAATCCGATGCTCTATCCACTGAGCTACAGGGGCTTTTCTTTTGCGTGGCAGTGGGAGATATTAATAACTAATACCGGGCTTTCCGGCAAGTGATTTGCATCGCCCGCGGGAGCTCTTTCATTCATCGCGCTCGATTGCCACACCGGTTTCTTTTTCGATCAGGTCCAGCAGTTCCTCCACCAGCCCGCTTTCTTTCACGCGCTTAACCTGCTCGCCGCTGCGGAACACCACGCCGTCACCCTTGCCCGCGGCAATGCCGAAATCAGCCTCGCGCGCCTCGCCGGGTCCGTTGACCACGCAGCCCATCACGGCCACGGTCAGCGGCAGTTGAACCGGGCGCAGCAGGCGCTCCACCCGTTCGGCCAGGCCGATCAGGTCCACCTCCGCGCGGCCGCAGGAAGGGCAGGAGATAATCTCCACTCCACGGCGGCGGATACCAAGCGCAGCCAGTATCTTCCAGGCCACGCCGATCTCCTCCACCGGATCGGCGGTGAGGCTGACCCTCAGCGTGTCACCGATCCCCTCGGCCAGCATGATCCCCATTCCCGCCGCGCTGATGACAGTCCCGCGGATCATCGTGCCCGCCTCGGTAACCCCCAGGTGGATCGGGTAGTCGCGGCGGGCGGCGAACTCGCGGTTGGCCCGTACCGTGGTGGGTACGTTGCTGGCCTTGATCGAGACTACGATATCCTCGAATCCCTCATCCTCCAGCAGTTTGCAATGCCCCGCCGCGCTGAGTGCCAGCGCCTCGGCCGTGGGGCCGCCGTGGCGCCGGAGCAGTTCCTTTTCCAGCGAGCCTGAGTTGACTCCTATCCTGATCGGCACTCCGCGGGCTCCCGCCTCGCGGGCCAGGGTTTTCAGCTTGTCCGCTCCGCCGATATTGCCCGGGTTGATCCGCAACTTGGCGATTCCCGCCTCCAGGGCGTCGAGCGCCAGACGGTAGTTGAAATGGATGTCGGCCACCAGCGGAACCGGGGAGTTTCGCACGATCTCCCCCAGCGATGCCGCGGCGTCTTTGTCCGGGACAGCCAGCCGGACCAGCTCGCAGCCGGCCGAGGCCAGCTGCTCTATCTGGTGCAGTGTCGCCAACGGGTCCCGGGTATCCGTGTTGGTCATCGACTGCACAACCACCGGGTGCCCGGAACCGAGTTTCAGGCTGCCGACACCGACTGTTCTGGTCTTTCTGCGCGGCGTCAGCGGTTCCGAGTGTTTCACGATCTATCCCCTCCGGCCTGCGCCGGTTTTTTTCTCCGGGTAATGCGGACGATCAGCCGCCCACACACATCCTTACCTCTAATATAACGCTCCCCGCGGGTTTTCTGAAAAGATTAGTTCTCAGCCTCCCAGGCGGACCTCGAGATTCACCTCTCCGCAGGGTGGCAGCAGTATCGCATCCACTCTGCCTTTACTGTCAACCACCGGCAGGCTTTCACCGTCAAGAGTGACAGACGACACTCCCGCGCAGACAGCTCCGGGGTTCAGGACGTTCATCCGCACCCGGCAGCCGCGCCAGATTTTCTCGACCCGGTAGCCGGTCCAGCCGGTCGTGATTACTGTTGATCAGGTGGATGAACGGCCTCGGCGTGGCAACCTTGTGCACCGTATGACTGCCGCCGCTCAGAAACCCGTCTCCGTCACGCTCGTCGTCGAAACCGCTGTAGCGCCGGCGGAGGATATCTACCTGCTCCCGGCTCAATACCGCATCCAACCCCTCTCCCCGCCTGAGCGCCTCCTTGGCGCGCAGCGCCAGGCGGTCCAATTCCTCTTTTTCCGCCGTTGTTTCGGTGTGCGATAATTTGTTAACCCGTTGAACCGGCTTCATCGATTGAACTCGCTTGGTAACTGGATGACATCACGATTCATTCGCGATTACTGCATTTCTTTATGATAGAAATAATATAGCAGCAGCAGTGACGGCGGTCAATCCGGGTGCAGCCAAAAAAAGTCTCGGTTGTTGCCGTCGAGGGGTGTTATCCCTTATTTTATGGAGCAGGCTTAATCCAGGGAGAGTTGTTATGTCGCGATATGCGCATTACGCGCTTCGCAGTGAAACAGGCGGCTGGGCGCACCGGCTGGATGCCCGCGCCAAAGTGATCGTACTCATGGTTATGAGCGTGGCGGTCTGGAGTGTGGAGACAGGCGCCGGGCTGGGCATGATCCTGTTGCTGTGTGGTTCCTGGCTGGCCGCCTCGGGCGCGGGTGGAAAGAAAGTGCTGGCCGGCCTGCGACGGTTGTGGATAGTGCTCCTGTTCGTAGTGCTCTATTACCTGTGGGCCGTCTATTCAATCCGGGGTGGATTCGGCCTGGAGGGCCTGCCCGGAGTATTTTTCAACAGCCTTATGCTGTGCGGCAAGCTGGCAGCGCTGGTGGCTACCGCGCTGTGGCTGTACCATTCCACTCCGCCGATGAGGGTGGTGGATTCACTGTCCCGAATGCTGCGTCCGCTGGAAAAACTGCATGTCCCCGTGGGCGAACTTAGCTTCACTGTCGGGCTGGTTATCCGCTCGTTCCCGTCGGCGCTGACGCGGATCAGGGGTTTGTTCGGCAACTTCCGCCGCCAGTACAGGCTGGCCGGCCGGAGCGACAGGTTCCCTGCGAGCCTGGCAAGCACTCTCCGCGCCGTTGTCGATACGATGGTCTGCTACATGCACTACACGCTGTATGAAGCCGAGCAGCTGAGCCTCAGCCTGCTGGCCAGGGGCTACAACCCGTTCACTCCGCCGTCACCGGGAGGCAGGCACTGGATGAGCCCCGGCGACTGGCTGTTCTGCCTGGCCTCATCGGCCGTGATTATCCTCTCCGGGGTTTACCTCTGAGAGTAATCAGCAGAATTGTTCAACGGACCTTACGATGACCGCTAGCGAGACCGGAGAAACGCCTTCGGCAGATCAGACGGAGCAGGAATCACGCCCGAAGCGCAGGATCAGGATGACTGTTTCCTACGACGGCACCGGGTATTGCGGCTGGCAGTTGCAGCCCGACGAGATGACTGTCCAGGGCGAGCTGGAAACAGCCCTGAGCAGAATCCTCGGCGAGGATATCCGTCTCACCGGAGCCAGTCGTACCGATGCGGGTGTGCACGCAACCGGCCAGGTTGCCCATTTCGATCTCACCGGCAGGCTGGCTGCCGTGGAGATCGACCGTGCGCTCAACTCTATCCTCCCGGAGCAGATCAGGGTGCGGGAAGTGGAGCAAGTCCCCGGGGATTTCCACGCCCGCTACAGCGCCCGCTGGAAAATCTACCGCTACAGTCTGGCCGAACCGGACCTTCCGGACGCTCCCCTGCTGGCGCGCACCCACTGGCTGCGCAATAACGCTGTGGATATCTCCCTGCTGGGCCGCTGCTGCGAGTTGGTCCAGGGACGGCACGGGTTTTTCACGTTCAGCAAGCAGGAAGGTCACCGCGAAAACCACGACTGCGAGATATTCGAGGCGCGCTGGAGTTCCGGCGAGGGAACGTTGTATTTTCAGCTCCGGGGCGACCGGTTCCTGCGCGGGATGGTGCGGATGCTGGTGGGCGGCATGCTGGCGGTTGCCGATGGACGCGCGGATATCGGAGAGTTCTCAGCAGCGCTGAACGAACCGGGCCGTTGGAAACGGGCCGTGCCCGCACCGGCTTGCGGCCTGACACTTGTATGTGTAAACTACAGAGATGAGAGTGAAGCTGATCCACAGTCTGGAACCAAGTGAGGAAGTGGAGCGATGAACAAACCGGTAATGAAACTGCTGGTGTCAGTGCTGCTGATAACCGGGCTGATGATTCTGCTGGGACGGCTTATCGCCCCGCGCGGCCGGGATGTTGAGAACCGGGAGACAACGATCTCAGCAGTATTGCCGGACAGCGCCGAACACGAGTTGGCCGATTCACAGCCCGGCTACCTGCTGGCTCAGACCGCACCGGCGAGTCAATCCCGCTCAGTCAACCGGCTGAAGAGCCTGGAGCAGGACCTGGCCGGCGGCCGGCGCACCGCGATTGTGACCGCCAGCGCCCGCGTTGCGCCCTCGGTGGTGAGTGTCAACGTGATGCAGACCGAGGTGGTGCGCACCCCCTACCGCAACTGGTTCGGCTATTTCTACATACCCCGCCAGCGGACCGTGCAGAATATCGGCAGCGGGCTTATCATCAACTCCCGCGGCTACATCCTGACCAACGACCACGTGGTCCACGACGCCACCAAGATAACGGTCAGCACCAGCGAGGGAATCGAGTACGACGCCGAAATCGTGGGGCTGGACGACAACTCGGATATCGCCCTGCTCAAGATCGATCCGGGCGCGGACAGACTGACCGCCGCCCAGTTGGGCGACAGCGATGATCTCCTGTTGGGCGAATGGGTAATTGCGATCGGTTCCCCGTTCGGCCTGCTGCTGGACGACCCTCAGCCGACAGTCACCGCCGGAGTGATCTCGGCGATCGGCAGGGATATCGTCCGCGACCAGAACTCCTCCTCCCAGGTCTACGCCAACATGATCCAGACCGATGCGTCGATCAACCCCGGCAACAGCGGCGGACCGCTGGCCAACGCCCTGGGCGAGGTGATCGGGATCAACACGTTCATTTTCTCTCCCAGCGGCGGCAGCGTGGGCGTGGGCTTCGCCATCCCGATCAACCGCGCGGCGCGGATTGCCGAGGACCTGATCCGCGGCGGCAAGGTCCGTCACCCGTGGCTTGGCATCAGGGTCCAGAAGCTGACACCCGACCTGCTGGACGGCCTGGGATTCGGCGCGCAGTCTCGTATCAGCGGAGTGGTGGTTTCGAGCATCCAGGAACACTCCCCCGCCGAGCGCTCCGGACGGCTGCAGCCGGGAGATTTGATCGTGTCGGTCGACGGGGAGACCGTGCGCTCGGTCGACGACTGGACTGGCAAGCAACTGGACATCAGGGTCGGCTCGGTGGTCAAGCTGGGTTTCCGCCGCCCGGAGAGCGAATTCATGCTGACTATCACTCCGGAGGAACTGCCCAGCGAGACCCTGAAACACGAGGATACCGGCATGGGCTTCTCCCTGATCGACCTGACCCGCGAGGTCCGCAGTCAGCTCGACGCCCGCTCCGAACGTGGCGCTGTCGTGGCCGAGATCAGCGATAGCGATCTGGAGCGCCAGGGCCGCCTGCTGCGATACGACATCCTCTACCGGATCAACGATATCCCGATCAATTCAGCGGCCCAGGCTGTCGAACTGCTGAAGCGGCTGAGGAGCAGGCGCGGGACCGTGCTGTTCCTGGAACGCGACGGACGCAGTATCAGGAGGTATATCACCCGTTAGAAGCAATCTCATAGGGCCGATGTTTAGACGTTTACCATGCGCTGTTGCCCATTTTATCCGTAATACTTCCTGAGCAAAAAATTTCGATTTGAATTGCGATAGTATTGTGTGTTTATTATTATTTCCGTTCCATTCTGATAATTTGCGCACAGAACCCCGACAGGAAGAAAACACAGACAGATGATACCCCGTTATTCGCTGCCCGAAATGGAAGCTGTCTGGAGCGACGAGGCCCGGTTCGGCCATTGGCTGGAGATCGAAATCCTGGCCTGCGAGGCCCTGGCGCAACTGGGCCGGATACCCGCCGAGGCGGTCAAAACTATCCGCGAGAAAGCCTCGTTCGACACGGTCCGGATCCTGGAGATCGAGGAAGAGGTCAAGCACGATGTGATCGCGTTCCTGACCAACGTGGCCGAGTATGTCGGCCCCGACTCGCGCTATATCCACCTCGGGATGACCTCCAGCGACCTGCTGGACACCACCCTGGCCCTGCAGATGAAACGGGCCGGCGAGCTGATCCTGGCCGAGCTGGATGACAAGGTGCTGCCCGCGGTCAAAAAACGGGCGCTGGAGCACAAGGACACGGTGATGATTGGCCGCAGCCACGGGATCCACGCCGAGCCGGTGACATTCGGCCTGAAGCTGGCTTTGTGGTACGATGAGCTCACCCGCCGCCGCGAGCAGTTCGCCCAGGCGGTGAAAGTGGCCGCCACCGGCAAAATCAGCGGCGCGGTGGGTACGTTCGCCCACCTGGACCCGCAGGTGGAAATCAACGTCTGCGAAAAACTGGGCATTCAGGCCGCCCGGACCAGCAACCAGATTATCCAGCGCGATGTCCATGCCGAATACATGACCGCCCTGGCCGTGCTTGCCGGTTCTATCGAGAAGTTCGCGGTCGAGATCAGGCACCTTCAGCGCACCGAGGTCCTGGAAGCCGAGGAGTTTTTCTCCAAGGGGCAGAAAGGCTCCAGCGCCATGCCCCACAAGCGCAACCCGATTATCTGCGAGCGTCTCAGCGGGATGGCCCGTCTGGTGCGGGGAAACTGCCTGGCCGCGATGGAGAACCAGGCGCTGTGGCACGAGCGGGATATCAGCCACAGCAGCGTGGAGCGCGTGATTCTGCCCGACTCGACGATGACGGTCTACTACATGCTGCGCAAGTTCGGGCAACTGATCGAGAACCTGCTGGTCTATCCGGAGAACATGGAGAAGAACCTGAACAGGCTCCACGGACTGATTTACTCCCAGCGCGTGCTGATTGCCCTGGCCGAGAAAGGCATGAGCCGCGAGGACGGCTACCGGATAGTGCAGCGCAACGCGATGAAGGTCTGGAAAGAGGACGCGGACTTCCTGGAAACGCTGATGGCCGACAACGAGGTAACCGCCAGATTGTCCGGGGACGAGCTCGCCGAACTGTTCAGCATGGAAACCCACACCCGTAATGTCGATTATATTTTCCGGCGGGTTGGTCTGCTGGACTGATTTTACACTGCTCGAACAGTCTGAACTTCTGGAGATCAACCCTTAAAGTTATTTCTGATGCTATCTATATATACGATTGATAAAAGGGAACGCAATGGATGTGATCAGAGAGACCAGCCTCGGCGCCGGCAACCTTCGCCGTGGCAAGGTGCGCGACTGTTACGAGTTCGATGAGTACCTCCTGCTGGTAGTCACCGACCGGATCAGCGCGTTCGACGTGGTGATGCCCGACGGTATTCCGGACAAGGGCAGAGTGCTCAGCCAGATCAGCGCGTTCTGGTTCGACAAGCTCAAGGATATCGTCCGCAACCACGTGGTCACAACCGATGTCGCCGAGATAGTCAAACTCATTCCCGAGCTGGCCGGTAACGAGGACGGGCTCGAGGGACGCAGCCTGCTCGCTGTGAAAACGGAACCGATCGCCGTGGAGTGCGTGGTGCGCGCCTACCTGGCCGGCAGCGCCTGGAGCGAATATGCTGAAAAAGGCACTGTCGCCGAGGTGGAGCTGCCGTCAGGCATGGTCAGGAGCCAGAAGTTCGACTCGCCGATGTTCACGCCCGCGATCAAGGCCGAGAGCGGTCACGACGAGAACATTTCTATCGGCCGGATGAAAGCCATGATCGGCCGCGGACTCTCCGAGCGCATGATCGAAACCTCGTTCGCCCTGTTCAACGCGGCAACGGAGTACGCCGCCACGCGCGGCATGCTGATCGCCGATACCAAGTTCGAGTTCGGCCTGCTGGACGGTCACCTGATCCTGATCGACGAGATATTCACCCCGGACAGCAGCCGGTTCTGGATGGCCGACGAGTACCGGCCGGGAGTGGACCAGAAAGGGTTCGACAAGCAGCCCCTGCGTGACTGGCTGCAGAAGCTGACCGATGAAGGCAAGTGGGACAAGACTCCCCCTGCCCCGGAGCTTCCCGACGACGTGGTCGGCTACATGAGCGAGCTTTACCGCAAGGCGTTCCGGATGATCACCGGGGGCGAAGTCAACTAGGGGCGCAGCGAATGGCACCGGCCCGCGAAGGCATTCCGATAATTCTCTCTTTTATGGCGGGGCACGTCCTGTTCCTGGCCTCGGCCCTGCTGGCGCCGCCTGCCGGACTGCCCCAGCCGTGGCTGAAATCCGCCTGTATTGCGCTGGCAGTGCTGTTCGCCGTGTTGAGCCTGTTCAGCCTTTATTTCTTTCGCGATCCCGAGCGCCCGACCCCGTCGGGGAATAATCTCGTGGTCTGCCCCGCCGACGGGAAAGTACTGGGGATCGAGCAGGTGGATGAGCCCGAGTTTATCGGCGGTCCGGCGGAGAAGCTGAGTATCTTCATGAACGTGTTCGACGTTCATGTCAACCGCGCTCCGCTGGCCGGGACTGTCGGCTACAAAAATTACCGGCCGGGCAAGTTTCTCAACGCCAGCCTGGACAAGGCCAGCGTTGACAACGAGGCCATGTCCCTGGGAATCGAATCGGCCCGGCACGGGAAAGTGCTGGTCAGGCAGATCGCCGGGCTGATCGCGCGCCGGATTGTCTGCCGGGTTGAAACCGGGGACAGCCTGGAGCGGGGCGAGCGCTTCGGCCTGATCCGGTTCGGCAGCCGGGTGGAGGTGTTTATCAGCCCCGGAGTTGAGTGGAAAGTAAAACAGGGCGACCGGGTAATCGCCGGTGAAACGGTCTTGGCGGAGTTCCGATGAAACTGTCGAACAAAGGCACGTTCCTGCCCAGCGCGTTCACCGCCGGAAACATCTTCTGCGGCTTTTTCGCGATGATCTCCGCTATCCGCGGTGACCTGGAGTTCGCCTGCTGGATGGTGGTCCTGGCCGGGCTGCTGGATTTTATCGACGGCAAGGTGGCGCTGTTCAGCAACACGGAGAGCAATTTCGGGACCGAGCTGGACTCGCTGGCCGATCTTTCTTCTTTCGGGATCGCCCCCGGGATAATCATGTACCACTTCTTCCTCTCCGACCGCGGCGACTGGTCGTGGCTGGTCAGCTTCCTGTTCGTGCTTTGCGGCGCGCTGCGTCTGGCGCGGTTCAACGTGGAGACCGCGGGAGCCGGCAAGAAAAAATTCAAAGGCCTGCCGATCCCGATGGCCGCGGCGTGCCTGATCGGCTTTGTCCCGTTCAGCAACAGCGAATTGTTCAGGATGCTGTTCTCCGATGTAAATTATAACCGCTTCCTGGTATCGGTGATCCTGATCCTGGCCGGATTGATGGTCAGCACTGTCGAGTATCCGGTCACCCCGAGGATCAACCTTTCCTCGTTCGGCGGGAAGGTCGGCCTGGTGGCCGGCGCGCTGTTCGTCTTCTGTATGATCTATTTCTGGAAGACCCTGCTGTTCCCGTTCTCCTTCCTCTACGCATTCTGGGGCTTCGTCCGCACAATCGCCCTGGGAGCTGTCAGCAGGCTGCCCGAAAAAAACTCCGGCTAAAGCTGAGCCGGCTGTTCCGCTATCGCCCCCGGCAGGGAACAAACCCCTTGCCCATAATTGACATTTCTTGTATCTTTCTATTTTTGTTATTCTCGGCTGACAGACTGCCGCGCACCGTGCGCGGCAAGACGATAGATCCCTCCGGCCCTGATGGGTTGATCAAGCGATGGATGACTCCACACCAGCCAACGGCGGATGCTCCGGCTGTCCTCTCGTTCAGCAGGACAGGCCCAGGGAGTATTGCGGCATTTTCGGGGCATACAATCTCCCCAACGCAGCCGAGCTGACCTACTACGGACTGTATGCCCTCCAGCATCGCGGGCAGGAAAGCGCCGGGATCGTATCCACCGACGGCAACCAGTTTTTCGTGCACCGCGACACCGGTCTGGTGGTGGATGTCTTCCGCGATCCCAAAACAATCGAGTCCCTGCCGGGCCGGGTGGCGATCGGGCACAACCGCTACAGCACCACCGGCAGCAATTCGCGCCACAATGTCCAGCCGTTGACCAGCGCGTTCAAGGACGGCTCGATTGCGATCGGCCACAACGGCAACCTGGTCAATACGATCAGGCTGCGTCGCGATCTCGAGGAACAGGGCGCGGTATTCCAGTCCACCACCGACTCGGAAGTGATCCTGCACCTGATCGCCCGCAGTACTTACAACGAGCCGGTGGACAAGATCGCCGATGCGCTGGGACAGGTCAAAGGCGCCTACTGCCTGGTGATCCTGATCAACGATACGGTTTTCGCGGCCCGCGACCCCCGCGGCTACCGTCCCCTCTCTATCGGCCGCATGGGCGATGGCTGGGTGGTGGCCAGCGAGACCTGCGCTTTCGACCTGATCGGCGCGGAATTTGTCCGCGATGTCGAGCCGGGCGAAATCGTGAAAATCGACGAGAACGGAGTGCAGAGTTTCAAGCTGTTCCCCGGCAAACAGGCCCAGCAGTGCGTGTTCGAGTTGATCTATTTTTCACGGCCAGACTCGCAGGTGTTCGGCTACAGTGTCGACCGGATTCGCCGTCTGTTCGGCCGCGCGCTCGCCCGCGAGCACCCCGTGCCGAGCGCGGATATCGTGATCTCCGTGCCCGACAGCAGCAACTCCGCCGCCCTCGGTTTCAGCGAGGAAAGCGGGGTGCCGCTGGAACTGGGCCTGATCCGCAACCACTACGTGGGCCGGACGTTCATCCACCCCAGCCAGTCGATCCGCGATATCAACACGCGGATCAAGTACAACACGGTGCGTGGAGTGCTCAGGGACCGCAGTGTGGTGGTGGTTGACGACTCTATCGTGCGGGGCACCACCAGCCGCCGGCTGATGAAAATGATCCGTCAGGCCGGAGCGCGCGAGGTCCACATGCGGATTTCAAGCCCGCCGATCAAGTTCCCCTGTTTCTACGGGATCGACATGCCTACCCGCAGCGAACTGATCGGCAGCAGCCACACGGTGGACGAAATCCGCACCTACCTGGGAATCGACAGCCTGGGTTATCTCAGCGAGCAGGGTCTCGATGCTCTCGGTACGCTGGACGCGGACAAATTCTGCAAGGCGTGTTTCAACGGCAAATACGCCGTCTCGTTTGAAAAAAACTTCCAGAAAAACATGCACGAGGACTACCAGCCTTCGCTGCTGGGCGATGAGTAGATCTGATGGGATCGGGCCGCTCGCCGCAATGGTAGTTATCCAGTTATACCTGTCTTATCCTGGTGAGAATTTTAACAACTAGCTGAATGTTCGGAGGAAACTGATGAGCGCCAAGTACGTGTACACTTTCGGCGATGGAAAAGCCGAGGGTAAGTCGGACATGAAAAACCTGCTGGGCGGCAAGGGCGCCAACCTGGCCGAAATGAGCAATATCGGCGTGCCTGTTCCGGCCGGTTTCACGATTACGACCGAGATGTGTACGGTCTATTACAAGATGGAGCGTAATTACCCGCCTGAGCTCAAGACCCAGATTCAGGACGCCATGGCCAGTGTGGAACAGAGCATGGGCACCAGCTACGGCGACCGGGACAACCCCCTGCTCGTCTCCGTGCGCTCCGGCGCGCGGGTCTCGATGCCCGGGATGATGGACACCGTGCTGAACCTGGGCCTCAACGACACCACTGTCCTGGGCCTGATCAAGCAGAGCGGCAACGAGCGGTTCGGCTGGGACAGCTATCGCCGGTTCGTGCAGATGTACGGCGACGTGGTCCTGGGACTCAAGCCCGAGACCAAGGAAGATGAGGACCCGTTCGAGGTAGTCCTGCACGCCAAGAAGAAAGCCAGGGGTGTCGAGCTGGACACCGAGCTCAGCGCCGATGACCTCAAGGAACTGGTGGCCGAATTCAAGAAGCTGATCAAGGACGGCAAGGGAATCGAATTCCCCGAGGACCCGTGGGAACAGCTGATGGGCGCTATCGACGCCGTGTTCGGCTCCTGGATGGGCGCGCGGGCGATCCGTTACCGCAAGCTGAACGCTATCCCCGTCGACTGGGGCACCGCGATTAACGTGCAGGCGATGGTCTACGGCAACATGGGCGACGACTCCGGCACCGGCGTTGCATTCACACGCGACCCCGCCACCGGTGAGAACCGGTTCTACGGCGAATACCTGATCAACGCCCAGGGCGAGGACGTGGTGGCCGGTATCCGCACCCCGCAGCCTGTCAACGAAGCCGGCAAGACCGGTGATGACCAGGTGACGCTCGAGGAAGTGATGCCCGAGCCCTACAAGACTCTCGAGGGTATCTACCGGAAGCTCGAAGCCCACTACCGCGACATGCAGGATATCGAGTTCACAATCCAGAAGGGTAAGCTCTGGATGCTGCAGACCCGCACTGGCAAACGCACCGCGGCGGCCGCGATCAAAATCGCAGTGGACATGGTGGACGAGGGCTCGATCGACAAGAAGACCGCGGTCAGCCGGATCGAGCCAGACCAGCTCGACCAGCTCCTGCACCCCACGTTCGATCCCAGGGCCGAGAAAAAAGTGATCGCCAAGGGCCTGCCCGCCTCCCCCGGCGCGGCCACGGGCCGGGTGGTGTTCCACAGCGAAGACGCCGAGGAATGGGCCGGGCGCGGCGAGCAGGTGATCCTCGTCCGGATCGAGACCAGTCCCGAGGATATCGGCGGCATGGACGTGGCCCAGGGTATCCTGACCCAGCAGGGCGGGATGACCAGCCACGCAGCGGTGGTCGCCCGCGGGATGGGCAAATGCTGCGTGGCCGGCTGCGGCGCAATCAGTGTCAACTACAAGGAAAAGAAATTCACGGTCGGCGGCGCAACCGTGGCCGAGGGCGACTGGATTTCGCTCGACGGCAGCTCGGGCGAGGTGATGAGCGGCCAGGTGGCCACGGTTACCCCCGAGCTGAGCGGTGATTTCGACACGGTGATGTCCTGGGCCGACGAGATCCGCACGATCGGCGTGCGCACCAACGCCGACACTCCCAAGGACAGCCGGGTCGCTCTCGATTTCGGCGCCGAGGGTATCGGACTCTGCCGCACCGAGCACATGTTTTTCGAGGGCGACCGGATCAAGGCCGTGCGCGAGATGATTCTGGCCGACGACCTGGCCGGCCGCGAGAAGGCGCTGGCCAAGCTGATCCCCTACCAGCGCGATGATTTCTACGGCATCTTCAAGGTGATGGCCGGCAAGCCGGTCACGATCCGCCTGCTCGACCCGCCCCTGCACGAGTTCCTGCCCCACGAGGAGCAGAACCAGCAGGAGATGGCCGACGAGCTTGGTATTTCCGCCGAGGTGATCAAGGCCAAGGTCGCCAGTCTCCACGAGTTCAACCCGATGCTGGGCCACCGCGGCTGCCGCCTGGGCATGACCTACCCCGAGATCAGCGTCATGCAGGCCCGGGCGATTTTCGAGGCGGCCTGCAAGCTGAAAAAAGAGGGTGTCGACAGCCTTCCCGAGGTGATGATCCCGCTGGTGGGTACTGTCGGCGAGTTTGTCCAGCAGCGCGAGATCGTGGTCGAGACCGCCGGGAAAGTGTTCGCCGAGCAGGGTATCGAGGTGGACTACCTGGTGGGCACGATGATCGAGATTCCGCGCGCCTGCCTGGTGGCCGACAAGATCGCCGAGCACGCCCAGTTCTTCAGTTTCGGCACCAATGACCTGACCCAGATGGGTTTCGGCTACAGCCGCGACGACGCGGGCACGTTCCTGCCCCATTACGTTAACGTCGGCGTGCTGGAAGACGATCCGTTCCAGGTGCTGGACCAGGAGGGTATCGGCCAGTTGGTGCAGATGGGTATCGAGAAGGGCCGCAGCACCCGGGCCGACCTTAAGATCGGTATCTGCGGCGAGCATGGCGGCGAGCCCGAGAGCGTCAAGTTCTGCGCCCGCATCGGGATGAACTATGTTTCCTGCTCGCCTTACCGCGTGCCGATTGCGCGCCTGGCCGCGGCCCACGCAGCCCTGGAAGCCGAGACTGGCGAAATTCAGCGGGACAAGTAAGCTTCCCGCCGGATAAAATGCATAAAAAGAGGGGCCGCGTTTCTGCGGCCCCTCTTTTGTTTAAAGGTCGGATTGATTTACCTTGTCTGACAAGATATATTTCTTTAAGGAAAAATTTGCCAGGCAAGCATGGAGGCCCGTTTGACTGCCAAAGAAATTGTTAAAAGCAGACGCGATGAAATAATCAAAGCGGCAATGGTTCATGGGGCTATAAACTTGCGCCTTTTCGGCTCTCTTGCCCACGGCCAAAGCACCGCCGAAAGTGACATTGACCTGCTGGTGGATATTTCGCCGGATACATCCCTGTTAGACCTTATAGCGGCGAAACGAGAACTCGAGAAGCTTACCGGCTGTAAAGTGGATTTGGTTACCGCTGATTCTATCTCTCCCCACATCCGCGACAGTGTACTCAAAAACTCCCTTCCCCTATGAATCGAGACGAATTATACCTTCGCCATATCCTCGAGTCCATTGAAAAAATTGAATCCTATGCAGCCGCGGGGAAAGATGAGTTTATCCGGCAATCCCACTGGCACGATGCGGCCATCCGCAATTTTGAGGTGATCGGCGAGGCAACAAAGCGGCTGAGCGAGGAATTCAAAGGAGCCAGACCCGGGATCCCCTGGAAAAACATCACGGGCTTTCGGGACATTCTGATTCACAACTACATGGGAGTAGATCTCCTGGCGGTTTGGAACGTGATTGAAAAAGAATTGCCCGACCTAAAAAGGGTGATCAAATCAGGGTTACTGTCCAGTTGAAGGCTTAACAATTCGCTCGTACCGTGGGGATTGATTACGTGTTGCGTTCTGCGCCCGGTCCGGTATGAACTACGTGAGTTGCTCGCCCTACCGCGTGCCGATTGCGCGCCTGGCCGCGGCCCACGCAGCCCTGGAAGCCGAGACTGGCGAAATCCAGCGGGACAAGTAAGCTTCCCGCCGGACACATGCAGTAAAAAGAGAGGGGCCGCAGGGATGCGGCCCTTTTCTATTGATACCACTGCTAACAAGAATTATTTTCATTATTATTCTTGACATTCGTTTTATCATATCATATCGTGGAATACATCAATATGAGGAATATCAAGTTACACATAATATTAGTGTGATTCGATATTTAGTTGTAAAATTCAATAAGGAGGAATCTATAATGGCAAAGGAGGTTGCAGTTGTTGCAATACACGGGATGGGAGATACAAAATCTAATTTTGATGAAAAATTCAAAAGCAAGTTGTCCAAAATACTGGGTGATGACATATCTTCAAAAGTTCATTTCGATAAAGTATATTATCAAAATATTCTTCAGAACAATGAAGAAATAGTGTTTCAAAATATGGAAAAAGAAAAAATAGATTGCAAATGGTTAAGAAAATTTATTTTGTTCGGTTTCTCTGATGCAACTGGACTGGAAAGAAATTCAGAAGACAGCGGTAGTCCTTACACGAAAGCACAAAAAGCGATTCTCAATACTCTGGAAAATTGTTCTCAAGAGCTTGGCGGTTTTGACAAACCTTTAATATTTGTTGCCCATTCCCTGGGATGCCAATTATTGTCAAATTTTATATGGGATAGTCAACAGATACCGACCAAAAAGGGGATATGGTTGTCTATGAAATACTCCCAACCAGAAGAAAATAATTTCTACAGACTAAAGAAAATGCATTCGCTATTTACTATTGGTTGTAACATCCCTGTATTTGTTTCTGGATTTCCGCAAGTCGATATTAAAGCTATAGCGACTCAAGACAGTGGGTATAATTTCGTATGGTATAACTATTATGATAGGGATGACGTTTTAGGCTGGCCCCTGAAACCCCTCAGCCCTTCCTACAACAAGGCGGTTAAAGCAGATTATGAAATAAACGCAACTGGTGGATTTCTCGGATTTTTCTTAAAAAGTTGGAATATTTTTAGCCATAATAATTACTTCACTGATAGTGACGTATTAAAGCCAATATCTACCGCAATTAGAAAAGCCATTACACCGTAGAAAATTGATAATTTCAGTCAGACAATTGTACAGCGCTATTCCTCCCCCTCCAGTTCGATCACCTGGTTCACCAGGCTGCGGATCAGATCGTTGACAAAATCGGGCACCTCGCTCAGGATTTCCTCCAGTGACTCCCTGTCCAACTCCACCAGCAGCGAGCGCTCCAGCGCGGTTACAGTCGCGCTGCGGGTGGAGTCGCCCTCCTTGAGCAGAGCGTACTCGCCGAAACTCTGCCCCTTGCCCAGGGTGGCCACCACCTGCCTCCCGCTCCCCGTACCGCGGCTCACTTCCACGCTGCCGCTCTGGATGTAGTAAAACGTCCTGCCCGCGCTGCCCTCCTCGAAAACAACCTCGCCCTGCTCGACAACTTTCATCAACTGGCTCATCGTTTACCCCTCCCTGCTATTTTTCCAGCAATATCACGCTCGCAAGGCCGTGCTGTTCGAGCCGGAACGTGAGCGCGTCCCCTTCCACCTTGCTCGGTGAAACAGGCTTGCCCGTGCTGCTGCCGGTGATATCCGGCTGCACCAGGCTGAACGTCGTGAATTCGGCGGCGTCGGGCAGACGGCAGGTCAGCTCCACGTCCGGCGTGGTACCGGGAATATTATACAGGTCGCGCCAGATACTGACCATCGCCACCATCACCGAGCCGTCGGCCAGGCGGAAGATATTCCCGTCGGTCTTGGGCGGCAGGCTCAGCGCCCGGGGGTGGAACACCCATTTCTTGCCCTTGAACTTTTCGATCAGCGGGTGGTAGACAGTCTGCAGCCACTCGGCCTTTTTCTTCTGCTGGACAACCTCGGGGCTGTCGTCCGGTTCAATCCCGCTCCTGACCCGGCTGTAGAAATAACCGTAGCGCAGGCAGTTGAGGAACAGCCGTTCCGGGTGCTGCCACGAACCGCTGTCGAGGATCATCCCGTGACGGTTCAGGCCCAGGTAGCTCTGGGCGATCAGCCAATCGGGCTTCTCGACCGCCGGGGTGCTCTCGCGGGCCATCACCCCGTCGATCCCTTTGAGCGCGGTGATCATGGTCGGTTTGTTGCAGGTGATAAACTTGCCGTTCTCATGCAATACGGGACCGACAACCTCGCGCATCATCCGCGTAAACATGTTCATCGGGAAATATGCCGGCTTGTTGTTGACCATCGTCATCCCGTCGTCGTGGGCGAAATCGAACTTGTAGGTGCGGCCGTAGACGTCCCAGAAGAAGCCGGCGATATCAGGGTAGGAGCGCACCATCTCCCGCGCCTGTTCGGCCAAGTCCCGTCCGAACGAGGTGGTGTTCGGATCGGAGCACATCAGCCAGCAGGCGTTGCTGTCCGGGTGGGTCTGGCCCTTGTAGGCCGGGATCGGCACGCCGTTCTCGTCCAGCGCGATATCGTCCGGGTATTTGTCCCTGGCGTACCACCACTCGCTCTCGGTGATATTGTAGTAGATGAACGTGCCGACCCCCTGTTCGGCGGCCCGCTTGCTGTGGTCACGAATCCGCTCGCGGCTTTTGGTCCGCCCCGGCCGGGGATGCGACAGGTTTTCCCATGTCTTAACCGACACGGGCGGGATCATCTCGCCGTACTTGGTGAAATGCCCGTGCATCTCCTCCCAGCGCACGCCCTCGTCGTAGTAGCCCTTGAACTGCTCGCTGAACTCATCGCCGCTCATGGCGTCCGGATAGGGCTGGTCGATTACATAGGCCCCGTCGTAGCGCTCGAATCCGGGCGCGGGGTCGAAATACTCGCGGTACTGCTCGTAGACCCAGCCCAGCGAGGCGCGCCAGTTGGCCGGCTGGAGAGTGATCAGCAGACCGGTTTCGGGGCTGAACGTGTCGCGAAGGCCCAGGTATTCCGAGATAACCTGAAGGTACGGGCGCTCGTCCATAGCGTAGTTGCGGCTGTTCCAGTGGAAATCCTGGCTGATCCCGATACTGTTGCGGTAACGGATCCGTACCGCGGGGATTTCGAACGGATTGACCACGGTCAGCGCGTTTTTCTCATCGCTCCTGTAAAAGGTCAGCATCGGGATAACCGTGCGCCAGTTGGTGTTGCCCACCGGCCCCCCGTCGACTATCCCGTAGTTGACCTGGAACGGCTCCCACGGATTGGGGCTGAACGGAGCCTCTGCGATCGGCGCCCAGGCGCTGTAACCCCAGGTCGGCAGCGGCAGGAGCTGGACCATTTTCAACGAACGGTCCTCTCCGCTCTGCTTGACCGCTTTGATGGTCCAGCGAAGGTGGTCCGCATGCAGTTCCATTCGTTCGGCCACCACGAAATCCGCGCCCGGAAAACTTTTCTCGAACGTGATTACCGCCCTGCCATCGCCTTCCTCGACCTTGAAACCGCTTATCGTTCCCGGATCGTTGAGATCGGAATAAGCTTTCTGCTTCAGCTCATCGTAAATCAACACTCCGCCGATCCGCTCGCCGACAGGCACATCTTCCACCGGCCAGACCACCGCGGCGATCTGGTTGCAGTAATCGACACCATCTTCGAGATTCACCAGACGGCGGATTGTGCCGTCCCGCCCGGAGACTGCCACCGCGAGACTGCCGTTATCGAGGACGGTCAAATCTCCATCGACGCTTACAGCTACCGCCGCTGTCGCCGGTGTTACCGCAATCATAAAAAATGCAAGAACAAGCAGAGCTCGGATCAGGCTTACCGGCAGTTTTTTGCCGTCCATGTTATCTCCCTGGGTTTATAGGTGAAAATTAGGCTGGCCTTACCTGGAAAGTATGATAAATTGATAGCAGACTCAACCTTGCCGATGAAGATAATAATTATTTTAGAAATATCTTGTGTCAACCAAAGAAGATTATTATAATGAACTGCAAGAGCTGAGAATGATACTCTTTCTCATTGCTGGAGATTAATAATGCTGGTTTTCAGGTATTCATCTTTTCTCCTCTCCTTGTTTTTTTGCGCTTGCACCGGGAGCGGAAACGAATCCGTACCAGCCGCTCAAAAGAGCAGGCCCCTGGTTGCCGCCACTACCACGATTGTGGCCGACATCGCCGCTAACGTGGCCGGCGGACGCATGGATGTGATCAGCATCATGAAAGCCGGTGAGGACCCCCATATCTACGACCCCCGCCCCGGTGATGCCCGCCTGATCGCTCGGGCCGATGTGGTCCTGACCAACGGACTGCACCTGGAGGGCACTCTCCACGATATCGTGCACAACAACCTCAAGGACGGTGCCGTGTTCCGGGAACTGGCCGAGGATGAGCGCATCGAGGTTATCGAAAGCCAGCAGTACCAGGGCGCTCCCGATCCGCACTGCTGGTTCAGCATCCCCTATGTCAAGGTTTACACCGAGAATGCCGCCGAGGCTTTGGCCGAGGCCGACCCGGCTAACGCCGATTTTTACCGGTCCAACGCTGAGCATTATATCGTCCGGCTCGACTCACTTGACCGTTACGCACGCAAGGTAATCGGACAAATTCCGCCGGAGAAGAGGATCCTGGTTACAGCCCACGACGCTTTCCACTATTTCGGGATCGAGTACGGAGTGGACGTGATGACCGTGATCGGAATCAGCACCGACAGCGAGCCCCGTCCCCAGGACGTGGAAGCGCTGGTTAACCTGGTCCGGGAGCACGGGGTACCCGCGGTGTTTATCGAAACCAGCGTCAGCGCGAGCCTGAACAACCTGGTGCGCAAGGTCAGCGAGAAAACCGGCGCGGCTGTCGGCGGCACGCTCTACAGCGACAGCCTGGGCGAACCGGGCACCGATGCAGGGACCTTCCTCGGCATGTTCCGCCACAATGTCGATACGATAGCCGGGGCACTCAGCGCGGGGAGTCTTTGAGATGGAGAACCGCAACGCACTCGAAGTCAGGAACCTGACAGCTTCCTACGGCAGCAAAATCGTTCTGCGCAATGTCACCTTCAGTATCCCCGAGGGCGTGAGCGTCAGTATTGTCGGACCCAACGGCGCCGGCAAGAGCACCCTGCTCAAGGCCGCCCTGGGGCTGATCGAGCGCGACTCCGGCGAGGTGAAAGTCCTCGGCGCCCCGTTCGACCCGGGTCTCGGAGCGCTGGCATATATCCCCCAGAAAGAGATAATCGACTGGGACTTCCCGGTTACCGTCAGCGACGTGGTTACGATGGGCCGCGGTGCCGGGCACGGCTGGTTCGGCAGGCCCGGGCGCAAGGATCGGGAAATCGTGCTCCAAGCTCTCGAAAAAACCGGGATGTCATCCTATGCGGCCCGCCATATCCGTCAGCTTTCCGGCGGCCAGCAGCAGCGCGTGTTTATCGCGCGAGCGCTGGCCCAGGGGGCGCGGGTGCTGGTGATGGATGAACCGTTAGCCGGTGTCGACGCCACCACCGAGAGCGCAATCCTCGACCTGATGGACGACCTGCGAGCCGACGGCCGCACGCTGATCATGGTCAACCATGATTTGGATATTCTCGACCGGTTCGACTGGATCGTGATGCTCAACGGCGGGCTGATCGCGGCCGGGCCGACCGGGGAAACCTACAACGAGCAGAACCGGCGGCTCACCTTCGGTCCGACTCTCAGCGAAATCGTGCGCGCCGAACAGATAATCGAAAAAGGGGTGGCCCGATGATTGACGCCCTGATGACAGTCCTGGACGGCTACGTGCTCGAACTGGTGGCCAGCATGCTTGTCGGCACCGCCTGCGGTGTGATCGGCTGCTTCGTGGTGCTGCGCGGCATGGCCCTGGTGGGCGACGCCCTCAGCCATGCGGTGCTGCCCGGTGTTGTGCTGGCCTTCATGCTGGCCGGCACGGGTCCGCTGGCGATGTTCAGCGGGGCGATGATCGCCGGGATCGTGACCAGTGTCCTGATCAACACCATTCAGAACAACAGCCGGATCAAGGGCGATTCCGCAATCGGGCTGGTCTTTACCGTATTTTTCGCCATCGGCGTAATCCTGATCAGCGCCCTGCCCCGCGGTACTCATTTCGACCTCAAGTGCTTCCTGTTCGGCAACCCGCTGGCTGTCGGCCAGTCCGATTTGTGGATGATGGTGATCGTGGCGGTGGTTGTCTGCGCTGTCGTGCTCCTGCTGTTTCATCCCCTGCGCACGGCCAGTTTCGATCCCGTGATGGCCGCCTCGATCGGGATCAACCCCAAGGTGGCGCATTACGTGGTGATGATCCTGCTGGCGGCGACCGTTGTGGCGAGCCTTCAGGCCGTGGGCATCATCCTGGTGGTGGCGATGATAATCGCCCCCGGAGCGACCGCCTACCAGTGGACCGACCGGCTGGGCGTGATGCTGCTGCTGGCCGCGCTGATCGGTACGTTCAGCACCGGGCTGGGGTTCGTGGTCAGTTTCTGGCAGAACTGGCCCAGCGGCCCGGCGATGACCGTGGTGGCCGGCGGGCTGTTCATCCTCTCGATGCTGTTCTCGCCCAGCTACGGGATTGTGGCCGCAGGGCTTACCAAGCGGCGTAACGTCCAGCATATCGCCCGCGAGGACTTCCTGAAGGCCCTGGCCCGCATACCCGACCATATCGCCACCGTCGAGCAGCTTGTCGAGTCCACCGGCATTGTCAGGAACCGGATTGTCTCGCTGGGGCGCAAGCTGGCGGGTGGCGGGCTGGTGGAAAATCTCGGCGGCGGGAAATATCACCTCAGCGAAGCCGGGAACGAGTACGCCAACGGCCTGCTGCGCTCCCACCGGCTCTGGGAGTCCCTGCTGCACGAGACCGGTATCGACCCGGCCCAGTTACATCCGCTGGCCGAGCGGCTGGAACACGCCCACGAGCTGGCCGACCTGCTGGACAACAAACTGGGCACACCGGAAACAGATCCACACGGCCGCAGGATTCCGAGACCGGAGGACCGGCACCAGGACGGCTGACCCGGCGCTCACACAAGAGTTTGCAGAAGGCGGGACAGCCAGCACGCCCCGCGAATCAGAGCACACCCAACTGTGTCAGCGCATTGAATACCAGGTAGGAGCCGATCAGCACCAGGCCCGTGCCGGCCGCTGTGGGCAGGATAGCGATCACTTTTGCAAATGCCTTGCGTAACGCGGAAGGACGTGCTTCTTTCTCATCGCCCGCTCGCCGGTCCAGCAGACCTCTCAGGTAGATAGTGCCCAACCCCACCCCCATCAGCACCAGCGCCAGCCCCAGGCTCATCGCCACTATCAGCATCACGCCCAGCCCCGGCCTGCCGAACCC
>VRUH01000013.1:0-3081 GCA_019456185.1 Candidatus Glassbacteria bacterium
TGGTAAGCCGGATCTACCATCTCGACCGCGGGTATGAAAATCTGGAAACCAAGCTTGCCAGGCTTGGAGCCAGGATCCTGCGTATCTCCGAATAAAAAAACCGGTTCCCGCCCACCTGGCGAAAACCGGTCGCTTGTTAACGACTTTGCCTGCTCCGGCGGTTATTCTCCCCGTTTAAGCCGCGCAACAGTACTGTCCGCCAGTTCACCGACCCAGTCCGTGTCCGCTTTCCCGTGCGCCTGCCGGCTGATCTCTTCGAGTACCGGAATCGCTTTCTCCCCGCCGACCAGAGCCAGAACGGTCACGGCCTTGGCCTGAATCTCCGGGTCCTGGCTGTTGGCCAATTCCACCACCTGATCGTAAATATCTGTATAGCCGTGGTTAGCCAGCGCCATGGCGGCTTCCGATCTCAGGAATTCTAGGGTCACGTCGCTTGATTTCGATCCCAATGTAAAGCCGGGGTCAAATACCTGCACCAGATAATGCGTGGAAAGGCTGTCTTCAAATTCCGCCAGTGCGTAGAGGCAGAACAGCCTGACCGTGTTGTAAGGGTCTTTTAACAGCGCTTTTCCCATGAACGGTATCAATTCGGCGCCCTTTTCGATAATCCTTTCCTTCGCCTGCAGATAGAATTGCTGGGCGTAATCGATCGACTTGCCGCCCTGCACAAGCTGGACTTTCCAGACCGTGGTAATCGAGGCCAGGTCGCTTGATTTCTTGTTGAGATTGTACCTGGCGACGCTCATCGCGTTCTGGTACTGTTGCTGGTCGTAAAGCTGCTCCACTTCGCTGAGCCGATCACCCTGAGGAACGCTCACCGAACAGCCAACGATGATAACGCCAACGGTTATTATCAGGGAAATCAGTTTACCGGACTCACAAAACATAATGCCTCCAAATTGAAGATACTCCGGTAACGCCTGAATGCGGGAAAGCCTGAGTGAAACGGCGGAAAATCAAGGTCTAGCGGACCATGTTGCATTTGCCGTTAAACACCACGCCCTCCTCGATTGTCAGTTCGGCCGTTTCGACATTGCCGATCAGTTGGCCCGGGTCCTGGATCGCTACCCTGCTGGCAGCGAAAATATTACCATGGACCTGGCCGCTGTTGATCACGGTATCGGCATAGATGTCACCGCTGACAATTGCCTGATCGCCGATAATCAGCGTGTTTTTTACCCCGTTCTTCTTCTCACCGAAAATCTCGCCGTCAACTTTGCCGTCAATCCGCATGGTACCCGAGAACACCAGCCGGCCGTCGAGTTTTGTCGACTCTCCCAGCACGCTGTTAATACTGTCGATAACCAGCCTATTCTTCTTGTGGAACATAGCTCCTCTCCGGCGGCCATACATGGTTCAAGAGGCGGGCACAGGTTCCCTGACGTGAGCGATAAGCTTGCCTGTATCCGAATAGACCAGAATTTCCAGTATCCCGGCCTCCAAGGACAGCTTCAATTCACCGCGGTAACCCTTGAAGCGACGAATCGCGTAAAGGTCTCCCTGATGGTAATCTACTGGGAAACCTTCCTTGAAACCAACTTCGGGAAACGACGATATTATTTTGTTATTTTGCGTCTTCAGGACGACGAACAGGTAGCCTCTTAACAGAATTCCGGTTCCGGTCGTATTTCGCAGATCGAACGTAAAGCTCAAGCTGCCGGCCGATCGGTCTGAGCCAATCTTGAGTCCCTCGATCGCAACCATGCCGGTCGACTCGAAGACTGCTTCGCTGAGAACCGAGGCCTGAGGAGGGACTTCCTCGGTTACAGCCAAATCTTCATCCGTCTTCGCTTGCGTTACCAGCAGTCGATCGAGCGTGCTTTGCAGGCTGCCCGTCTCCGTTTTCAGCGACCGGATGATTGTTTCGAGCTGCTGGTTGTCCTTGTACAGAGAATAATAGCCTTTGATAAAAAAAGCGTAGGTCGACGCAATTCCCGCCAGCAGCACAACAACAAAGATCAGGAGTTTTACCGAGATCTGGTAAGTCAGCGGACGGTTGGTGTCTTTCATGAAGATGACTGTAAGGGAGTTCTTCTTCATTTAGCGCACCTCTTGCTGCTTATATACCATGGGTCATGCCGCATTTTCTCTGTCTCGATACCCGGTTTTACCGTATCCTGGTTTTAATTCCTCCCTCGATTCAACTCGGCTGCAGGCTTCAGCACAACCATTGTGAGACAAATCTATCCTGATGCAGGGAGCAAGTCAATTGAAATCGCGACGAAACCCGTCAATCGCGGGTACTCTCTCTTTCCAATGCAACTCTGTTTCGTAGGTATTCCAGCAGCCCGTCCAGACAGCTCAGGATCGTATCGAAGACATGCTCATATTCTTTGCGGCCGCCCCCGAACGGATCTCTTATCCCTTCTTCGTTTGTGGATAATTTCCTGTCGGAATGAAATGGGCCGAGCTGCAGCAGTTCTTTTCCGGCGGCCTGCTTAAGCTGTTCGAGCGGCAACAGGTGCGTACGCTGCATGCCAATCAGCATATCCGCCGACTTGAAAATCTTCTTCGTGAGCTGCCGGCTGCGGTGCGGCGAGAGATCGAGGCCGCGGTCCGAAGCGACCTGGACCGCCATCGAACTGGCCCGGGCGCCATCGCGGGCCATCAGGCCGGCCGAAGACACCTCCACCAGACGGTCCAGCTCATTGCGCTGCAAAAGCTTGCGGAAAGCGGTTTCGGCCAGCGGGCTGCGGCAGGTATTACCCGTGCAGACAAACAGAACCGAGAGTTTCTTTTTTTTCGCTCTTCTGGCCGACATCATCGCTTTCCGTGCAATGCATCGCGGTCAAACCGGTCATCGAATGAATTTCAATCCGCAGTCCTTCTCGATATCCACCGCCGCAACGGCGCCATCCCGCAGCAGGCGGTAACCGGCGGGATTGCTCATGTCCACGATAGTCGAGGCAATGCGCTGAACGTTATCGAGTCCTGTGTCGATTACGGCCAGCTCCGGCGCTTCCTCACTGTTGTCGCGATACAGGCCGCGCGCGAATTCCATGCTGTCGGCCGGCAGCGGCTCTCCGGACCGGCCCAGGCTGGTGCTCGCCATCGGCAAGCCGAGCCGCTCCATCAGCGCGG